>NZ_VMLT01000074.1:0-25524 GCF_013276815.1 Streptococcus sp. 1055
ACAACTGTCAAAGTCCCGGGTTTAAGAAGATAAAATGGAGTGAAATATAGTCAAAAAGCCGTTGCAAAGCGGTTTTTTGTTATAATTAAATGAAGAATGTAGAATTAAAGGAGAAAAATTTGATGAGATACATAACTCTTGGTCAAGATGACAAAGAATTATCAGAAATTGTTCTCGGAATGATGAGAATAGAAGATAAGTCTGTAAAAGAAGTTGAAGAGCTTGTAGAAACAGCACTTTCTGTTGGAATCAATGCTTTCGACTTGGCTGATATTTATGGTCGTGGTCGTTGTGAAGAACTGCTAGGTCTTGTCCTAAAAAATCGTCCAGATTTAAGAGAAAAGATGTGGATTCAGTCCAAATGTGGCATTCGCATTGAAGAATTTACCTATTTTGATTTTTCTAAGGACTATATTATAAAATCAGTTGACGGTATTTTGCAAAGATTGAAGATTGATCATCTAGATAGCTTGCTTCTTCATCGACCAGATGCTTTGATGGAATCTGACCAAGTAGCAGAAGCCTTTGATCTCCTTTATAAACAAGGTAAGGTTCGAGATTTTGGAGTTTCTAATCAAAATCCTATGATGATGGAGTTACTTAAAAAAGATGTCAAGCAGCCGTTAGCTGTTAATCAGCTGCAATTGAGTGCGGCTTTTACTCCAGGATTTGAATCAGGTTTTCATGTTAATATGGAAGATAGTCAAGCAGCTATGCGAGATGGCAGCATTTTTGAATATTGCCAATTACACGATGTGGTCATTCAAGCCTGGTCTGTCTTACAATTCGGGTATTTTAAAGGGAATTTTGTTGGAAATGAGAAATTTCAAGCTTTAAATCAAGTACTTGATCGTTTAGCTATTAAATATGGAGTAACCCCTTCAACTATTGCCATTTCTTGGATATTGCGTTATCCAGCAAAAATGCAGGCAGTCGTAGGTACCACAAATCCTAATCACTTGAGAGAAGTTAGCCAAGCGGCAAACTTTAGCTTAACAAGAAAAGAATGGTATGAAATTTATCTTGCAGCAGGGAATAATTTGCCGTAAGTAGAAGCAGATGTAAATAAATCACAGTCAAAAAGCCGTTGCAAAGCGGTTTTTTTGTTATAATGAAGGGAAGAATTATTGATTTTAAAGGAGAATAACATGACTTTTGAAGAAATCCTGCCTGGGTTAAAGGCTAAGAAAAAATATGTACGAACTGGTTGGGGAGGTGCTGAAAACTATGTCCAACTTTTTGACACTATCGAGCAAAATGGGGTTGCACTTGAAGTGACGCCCTACTTCCTAATCAACGTTTCTGGCGAAGGAGAAGGTTTTTCCATGTGGAGTCCGACACCTTGTGATGTTTTGGCGACGGATTGGGTAGAAGTGCATGACTAGACGCGTATTGATTACGGGAGTAAGTTCAGGGATTGGTCTGGCTCAGGCTCGACTCTTTTTAGAGAAGGGCTATCAAGTTTATGGAGTTGACCAAGGTGAAAATCTACTCTTAGAGGGTGATTTTCACTTTTTACAGAGAGATTTGACCTTGGACTTGGAACCTATTTTTGACTGGTGTCCTCAGGTTGAGGTTTTGTGCAATACTGCTGGAGTTTTGGATGATTACAAACCACTGTTGGAACAATCAGTGCAGGAAATTCAGGAGATTTTTGAAATCAACTACGTTACTCCAGTAGAGTTGACTCGGTATTATTTGACACAAATGCTAGAGAATAAAAAAGGAATCATTATCAATATGTGCTCCATTGCTTCTAGCCTAGCAGGTGGAGGTGGTCACGCCTATACTTCATCTAAGCATGCCTTGGCTGGATTTACCAAGCAGTTGGCTCTAGATTATGCAGAAGCTGGGATTCAGGTCTTTGGTATCGCTCCAGGAGCAGTCAAGACGGCTATGACCGCTGCGGATTTTGAGCCAGGAGGCTTAGCTGACTGGGTGGCTAGTGAAACACCAATCAAGCGCTGGATTGAACCAGAGGAAATAGCAGAGCTTAGCCTTTGCTTAGCTAGTGGAAAAGCAAGCGCCATGCAAGGACAAATCTTGACAATAGATGGCGGCTGGTCTTTGAAGTAGGAGGATCTGATGGAAATCAAAAGACACTTTGCAGTCTACGCTGTTTGCTTAGAAAATGGGAAGTTACTCTGCATTGAAAAAACGAGAGGCCCTTATCAACATCGGTAGGATCTACCTGGAGGCAGTCAGCAACTTGGTGAAGGACTGACGGAAACGCTGACTAGAGAAGTTATGGAAGAGACGGGATTTACTGTTAGAAGCTACTCTAATCCTCGAATCTACGATATTTTCGTCAGGGAAGAGTTAAAAAATTTTATAGTTCACCATGTCATGGCTTTGTATGATGTAGAAATGAATGAGAGTGCACCTCAAGTTACGACTTCGGAAGCTGTGTCTGATGGTGCGAATGATTCACTTGGATATATTTGGATGGATATTCAAGAGATTACAGAAGAAAATGTATCGCCATTAGTCTTGAAGGTTAAGTCTGAATTATTAGGACTTCCAGAACTGGACAAGACTTCTTACATGAATTGGAAGGTGAAGTAGAGGGATAATGGAACTATTTAAAACATGGAAGAAAAATATGGTTCTCTATGGTCTTAAATCTCAAATTGGAACTGTCTACCGAAACAATGATAGGACAACAAGCTTTTATGATGTTGGGAATTTTCTATACCTAGCAGGGGAGTTGGATTCCAGATTTTGGGAAGATTTTGTTAGAAAATATGGTTTAGATTATAAGATTATTATTTCAGAAAATACTAATTGGCAAGATTTTCTGCATCGAAAAGTGGGGCTAAATTCTTTTACTCGCTATTCTTTTAAAGATAAGGCAAATTTTCAAGTTGAATTTTTAAATAATCTAGTTACTCATTTAGAGGAAGGTTACAATATTGTGCCTATTGATAATCATATTTATAACTGCTTTTCTACGGAAGAATGGTCACAGGATTTACAGGGAGATTTTGAGTCCTATCAGGATTTTGTTTTAAAAGGTGGATTTGGCTTTGTGATTCTTAAAAATAATGAACTGATTGCTGGGATTTCCTCAGGGTTAGTTTACCGTAAAGCAGTTGAAGTGGAAGTTGCAACTAGACCAAACGAACAAGGAAATGGATTTGCTAAAAAGCTTGGTGCTGCAATGATTCTAGAGAGTTTAAATAGAGATATGTTTCCACTTTGGGATGCTCATAATGAGGCTTCCAAAAAAGTAGCAGAATTTTTAGGATATGAGTTATCTGAACCTTATGAAGCTTTTGAACTAGAGGAAATTTTGATATAATTATATATGATATTGTATCTTTTAAGACGAGGTGAATGACTATGAGAAATCAACTTGCCCTTAGTGGCGAAAAAATTCTTGAAAAAATTTATCCTCAACTATTTCACCACGTCGGCATGATTCGTGGGGAATACTTATTGAGAGAGCTTAATCAAAACATCATATTAGCAAGTTGTCAGCAATTTGTAAAAGATTATCTTGATACTATTTGCTCCTTTTACTTAGATAAGTAAGTTTGGTATCGTTTTTCTGAATTAACGAATACAGAAGCCAATTGTTTAGTGGGGACTAGAGAGTTTTTTGACGAAGGGCATCCCTTGTTTGGCTATAGAGGAACCAGGCGTTTACTGGCGTGTTTGGATGAATTTCAGGCTGAAGCACATGTCGTTACAGAAGTTTATCAAACCAATCCCAATCTATCTCTTATCTTTCCTTTTGTCAATGATGCCGACCAATTAAAACAAGCTATTACAGTATTGCGTCAGTATGGCTTTACTGGGAAAGTCGGAACGATGATTGAATTACCGTCAGCGTATTTTGACTTGGATAGGATACTGGAAACGGGCATTTCAAAGATTGTAGTTGGAATGAATGATTTGACTTCCTTTGTTTTTGCGACTATGAGAAACAGTCAATGGCATGATATGGAAAGTCCAATAATGTTAGATATGCAGGATAAAGCAAGAAAGAACAAGATTGATTTTGCTGTAGCAGGCTATCTGAATACTTCTTTCATACAAAAAATGAATCAGTTGGGTATCAAGTGCATTATCCACTACAGTTCTATTCCAGAGATTTTTGATTTAGAGATTGACCATCCAGATCATCTTAAAACACATAAAAGAAGAAAGTAAAAAATTACAAAGGAGTACCCATGATACCGCAAGAAATGTGGAATAAATACAAACAAATCAATCCTTCTATCGGAGATGAAATCGATGCCTGGGCTTTTGGAGTTGAACCAGACCTTTTAGCGGATTTGGTGTTTAAAGGAGAAAAGACAGCAACAGCATCAGCCTATGACCTCTATGTACTAGAAGACGAACCACTTCCCCAAGTAGGGACCTTCGATGTCATTTTAGATAGTCAAAATCAGGCTGTCTGCATTGTCGAAATTACAAAGGTTTCTGTTAAACCCTTCAATCGAGTGTCAGCTGACCATGCCTATAAGGAAGGTGAGGGAAACAAGACACTTGTCTATTGGCGCCAGGTTCATGAGGATTTTTTCAGAGACTGCTTGGGTGAAGCAGGATTGACTTTTACACCTGAAAGCAAGGTTGTTTTAGAAGAATTTCGCAAGGTCTACCCACTGTAGACTATTAGAAGGAAGAAAGTTTTGGAAATCGCTGTCCAATCCTTTTTTCTCAAGCAAAATATGATATAATAAGTTTGTTTGAAGAAGAGCAGCAGCTCTTAAACTTAGAATAGGAGAAAACTATGCAAGCAGTTGAACATTTTATTAAGCAATTTGTTCCTGAACATTATGATTTATTTTTAGATTTGAGTCGTGAGACCAAGACTTTTTCTGGGAAAGTGACCATCACTGGTCAAGCACAGAGTGACCGCATCTCCCTCCACCAAAAAGATTTGGAAATCACCTCTGTAGAAGTTGCAGGTCAAGCTCGTCCATTTACAGTTGACCATGACAATGAAGCCCTTCATATCGAATTGGCTGAGGCTGGTCAAGTTGAATTGGTTCTTGCCTTTTCTGGTAAAATTACAGACAACATGACAGGGATTTACCCTTCTTATTATACAGTTGATGGAGTCAAGAAGGAGGTCTTGTCTACTCAGTTCGAGAGCCATTTTGCGCGCGAAGCTTTCCCATGTGTGGATGAGCCTGAAGCCAAAGCAACTTTTGACCTCTCTCTTCGCTTTGACCAAGCAGAAGGTGAATTGGCCTTGTCAAACATGCCAGAAATCGATGTTGAAAACCGTAAGGAAACAGGTATCTGGAAGTTTGAGACAACACCTCGCATGTCTTCTTACTTGTTGGCCTTTGTTGCTGGTGATTTGCAAGGGGGGACCACTAAAACTAAGAATGGTACCCTCGTTGGTGTATACTCTACCAAAGCACATCCACTTTCTAACCTTGATTTCTCTTTGGACATTGCCGTTCGCTCTATCGAGTTTTACGAAGATTACTACGGAGTCAAGTATCCAATCCCTCAATCTCTCCATATCGCCCTTCCTGACTTCTCAGCTGGAGCTATGGAAAACTGGGGTCTTGTGACCTACCGTGAAGTTTACTTGGTTGTGGATGAGAACTCTACTTTTGCCAGCCGTCAACAAGTTGCCCTTGTTGTGGCCCATGAATTGGCTCACCAATGGTTTGGTAACCTTGTTACTATGAAATGGTGGGATGACCTTTGGCTCAATGAAAGCTTCGCTAACATGATGGAATACGTCTGTGTGGATGCCATTGAGCCAAGTTGGAATATCTTTGAAGATTTCCAAACAGGTGGTGTTCCTCTTGCTCTTGAACGTGACGCGACTGATGGTGTTCAGTCTGTTCACGTCGAAGTCAAACACCCAGATGAAATCAATACCCTCTTTGATGGCGCTATCGTCTATGCCAAAGGAAGCCGTCTCATGCACATGCTTCGTCGTTGGCTAGGTGATGCCGATTTTGCCAAAGGTTTGCATGCCTACTTTGAAAAACATCAGTACAGCAATACAATTGGTCGTGACCTTTGGGATGCTCTTGGTCAAGCATCTGGCCGTGATGTCGCAGCTTTCATGGATTCTTGGTTGGAACAACCTGGTTATCCAGTTCTCACTGTCAAAGTTGAAAATGATGTTTTGAAGATTTCACAAAAACAATTCTTCATCGGTGAGCACGAAGATAAGAACCGTCTCTGGGTTGTGCCACTCAATAGCAACTGGAAAGGCTTGCCTGATACACTTGAAACTGAAAGTATCGAAATCCCTGGCTACGCAGCTCTTCTTGCAGAAAACAAAACAGCACTTCGTCTCAACACAGAAAATACAGCCCACTACATTACAGACTATCAAGGAGACTTGTTAGATGCTGTTCTTGCTGACCTAGTTGAGCTTGATAACACAAGCAAATTGCAAATCGTCCAAGAACGTCGTTTGCTTGCTGAAGCAGGGCACATTTCTTATGCTGACTTGCTTCCAGTTCTTGATAAACTTGCTAAGGAAGAGTCTTATCTGGTGGTTTCAGCTGTTTCTCAAGTGATTTCAGCCCTTGAGCGCTTTATTGATGAAGGAACGGATGCTGAAAGAGCCTTCAAAGCCTTGGTTGCTAAATTGGCTCGTCATAACTATGACCGTCTTGGTTTTGAAGCTAAAGACGGAGAATCAGATGAGGATGAATTGGTTCGTCAGCTGGCTGTTTCGATGATGATTCGCTCAAATGATGCAGAAGCTAGTCAAGTCGCTAGCCAAATCTTTGCAACACACAAGGAGAATCTTGCAGGACTCCCAGCAGCTATTCGCTCACAAGTTCTGATCAATGAGATGAAACATCATGAGACTAAAGACTTGTTAGCACTTTATCTTGATACTTATACTCATGCAACAGATGCTGTCTTTAAACGTCAGTTGGCATCTGCTCTTGCCTATAGTAAAGATGCGGACAATATTCAAACCTTGATTGCTGCTTGGAAGGACAAATTTGTGGTGAAACCACAGGACTTGTCTGCTTGGTATTACCAATTCCTAGCTCATCAAGCAACTCAGAAAACAGCTTGGTCTTGGGCGCGTGAAAACTGGGCTTGGATTAAGGCAGCCCTTGGAGGAGATATGAGCTTTGATAGCTTTGTTATCCTTCCTGCTCATGTATTTAAGACTCAGCAACGCTTGGCAGAGTACAAGGAATTCTTTGAACCGCAACTTTCTGACCTTGCTCTTAGCCGTAACATCGGTATGGGAATCAAGGAAATTGCAGCGCGTGTTGACTTGATTAACCGTGAAAAAGCTGCAGTGGAAGCAGTCGTTCTTCAATACGGAACTAAATAATTAAGACTAAATAAAAGAAAACTCAGCTATCTCATGTAAAATGCAGAGAGTTGAGTTTTTTTTAAGGCAAATTTGGTATAATGGTTTTAATAAGGAGGAGTTTCTCATGATAAAAATCTTATTGGTTGAGGATGACCTAGGTCTGTCAAATTCAGTATTTGACTTTTTAGACGATTTTGCGGATGTCATGCAGGTATTTGATGGAGAAGAAGGTCTCTACGAAGCTGAAAGTGGTGTCTATGACTTGATTTTGCTGGATTTGATGTTGCCAGAAAAAAATGGCTTCCAAGTCTTGAAAGAATTGCGTGAAAAGGGGATTACGACTCCAGTTCTGATCATGACTGCCAAGGAAAGTTTGGATGACAAGGGACATGGATTTGAACTGGGAGCAGATGATTATCTGACCAAACCTTTCTACTTAGAAGAACTCAAAATGCGGATTCAGGCCCTTCTCAAACGTTCAGGTAAGTTTAATGAAAACACCTTGACTTATGGGAATATCGTGGTTAATTTATCAACCAATACCGTTAAAGTTGAAGATACTCCTGTCGAATTGCTGGGGAAAGAGTTCGATTTACTAGTTTATTTCCTTCAAAATCAAAATGTGATTTTGCCTAAGACGCAGATTTTTGACCGTCTATGGGGATTTGATAGTGATACAACGATTTCGGTTGTCGAAGTCTATGTTTCAAAAGTCCGTAAGAAATTAAAGGGAACCACTTTTGCAGAGAATTTGCAAACCTTGCGTAGTGTTGGGTATCTTTTAAAAGATGTTCAGTAAACTTAAAAAAACATGGTATGCGGATGACTTTAGTTATTTTATCCGCAACTTCGGTGTCTTCACCCTGATTTTTTCTACAATGACTCTGATTATTTTACAAGTCATGCATTCGAGTCTTTATACTTCGGTGGACGATAAGCTTCATGGACTGAGTGAAAATCCTCAAGCAGTTATTCAGCTGGCTATAAATAGGGCAACAGAAGAGATTAAAGATTTAGAAAATGCTAGGGCGGACGCTAGTAAAGTAGAAATAAAACCTAATGTCAGTTCCAATACGGAAGTCATTCTCTTTGATAAAGACTTTACTCAACTTCTTTCTGGAAATCGATTTTTGGGCTTGGATAAGATTAAGTTAGAAAAGAAAGAACTAGGACATATCTACCAGATTCAGGTTTTTAATAGCTATGGGCAGGAAGAAATCTATCGTGTGATTTTGATGGAGACCAATATTAGTTCGGTTTCAACCAATATCAAGTATGCTGCTGTCTTGATTAATACCAGTCAGTTGGAGCAGGCTAGTCAAAAGCATGAGCAATTGATTGTGGTCGTGATGGCTAGTTTCTGGATTTTGTCTTTACTTGCCAGTCTCTATCTAGCTAGGGTCAGTGTTAGGCCCCTGCTTGAGAGTATGCAGAAGCAACAGTCTTTTGTGGAAAATGCCAGTCATGAGTTACGAACTCCACTCGCAGTTTTGCAAAATCGCTTAGAGACCCTTTTTCGTAAGCCAGAAGCTACCATTATGGATGTGAGCGAAAGCATTGCATCGAGTTTGGAAGAAGTCCGAAATATGCGTTTTTTAACGACAAGCTTGCTGAACTTAGCTCGGAGAGATGATGGGATTAAGCCGGAGCTTGCAGAAGTTCCAACTAGCTTTTTTAATACAACTTTCACAAACTATGAGATGATTGCTTCGGAAAATAATCGTGTCTTCCGTTTTGAAAATCGTATCCATCGAACAATTGTCACAGATCAGCTTCTTCTGAAACAACTGATGACCATTCTTTTCGATAATGCCGTCAAGTATACTGAGGAGGATGGTGAAATTGATTTTCTTATCTCGGCGACCGATCGCAATCTTTATTTACTTGTTTCTGATAATGGAATCGGTATTTCGACAGAAGATAAAAAGAAAATTTTTGACCGTTTTTATCGAGTAGACAAGGCTAGAACCCGGCAAAAAGGTGGTTTTGGTTTAGGATTATCCCTAGCCAAGCAAATTGTAGATGCTCTAAAAGGAACTGTTACTGTCAAAGATAATAAACCCAAGGGAACAATCTTTGAAGTGAAGATTGCCATTCAGACACCATCTAAAAAGAAAAAATAAAAATATCGCTCCAATTGGGGCGATATTTTGGATTTATTTTCTACGTTTTCGTTTGATAATAGACCGTTGAACTTTTAAAACAAGTAAGCTGGATCCGATTGCTGCGGCAAAGGCAAGAGCAGTTGATAATTTTAATGCTAAAAAGATAAAACTAAAGATAGCAATACAGATACAAAAAACAGCGATATTAACAAAAAATAAAATTTCTTTGAGATTGCTATCAGCTTGTGCTTCAGGTGCATAAGCTTGATAATGAGGAAGTTGCTGGTTTAATTCTTCTTGATAGTCTACCTCATAGGATTGTAATTTTCTTACGGGCATGATTCTCTCCTTAACAGTACATACCTATTTTATCATTTTTTCGGCAGAGAATTATTACAGAAAGGTTACAAAAAGAATAAAGTCCCTTTTCATTTTCAAAGCATGGCTGATTTGCTAGAAATGTGGTATAGTTTTTCCTATGGAAAAGATTATCATTACAGCAACTGCTGAAAGTATTGAACAAGTCGAACAACTACTCGAAGCTGGCGTAGACCGTATCTATGTCGGTGAGAAAGATTTTGGCCTTCGTCTGCCAACAACCTTTAGTCATGACCAATTGCGTGAAATCGCTAAGTTGGTTCATGATGCTGGTAAGGAATTGCTCGTTGCGGTCAATGCTCTCATGCACCAAGATATGATGGACCGTATCAAGCCTTTCTTAGACTTCTTGGAAGAAATCAAGACAGACTATATTACGATTGGGGATGCAGGCGTCTTTTACGTAGTTAACCGCGATGGTTATTCATTTAAGACCATCTACGATGCTTCAACCATGGTAACTAGCAGTCGTCAGATTAACTTCTGGGGACAAAAGGCTGGCGCATCTGAGGCTGTTTTGGCGCGTGAAATTCCATCAGCTGAACTTTTCAAAATGCCAGAGATTTTGGAAATTCCTGCTGAAGTTTTGGTTTACGGTGCTAGCGTCATCCATCATTCTAAACGTCCACTCTTGCAAAACTACTATAACTTTACACATATCGATGATGAAAAGACGCATAAACGTGACCTCTTCTTGGCTGAGCCAAGTGATCCAGAGAGCCACTATTCCATTTTTGAAGATAATCATGGGACCCATATCTTTGCCAACAATGACCTTGATTTGATGATCAAATTAACAGAATTGGTGGAGCATGGCTTTACTCACTGGAAATTAGAAGGTCTCTATACACCTGGTCAGAACTTTGTTGAGATTGCAAAACTCTTTATCCAAGCGCGTAGCTTGATCCAAGAGGGCAACTTTAGTCATGACCAAGCCTTCTTGCTGGATGAAGAAGTGCGCAAGTTACATCCTAAAAACCGTTTCCTTGATACAGGATTTTATGATTACGATCCTGACATGGTTAGATAAAATACATGATTCGTTGAGAGAAGGAAGATGCAAATATTTCTTCTCTCAATTTTTCTTATTCTCCAATATTTTCAAAAAAATCAGCAGGCTAGGATGCTCTGTTTGCTGGGATTTTTAACACAAGTAACCTTCTTGAGTTTGAAAATTATCACATGTTTGCAGGTGCCAAATGGCCCTTTTTTTGGTATAATTTTTTATAATGAAAACGATTGGTAATCGCTATGTTGTGGTGGATTTAGAGGCAACTAGCACAGGTAGTAAGGCTAAAATTATCCAAGTGGGAATTGTCGTGATTGAGGACGGAAAAATCGTTGATCACTATACGACGGATGTCAATCCACATGAACCCTTGGATGCTCATATCAAAGAACTGACAGGATTGACAGACCAACGTCTGGCGCAAGCACCTGATTTTTCGCAAGTTGCTAGAAAAATCTTTGACTTGGTAGAGGATGGGATTTTTGTAGCCCACAATGTTCAGTTTGATGCCAATCTTTTGGCGGAAAATTTATTTTTTGAAGGTTATGAGCTAAGAAATCCTCGTGTTGATACGGTCGAATTGGCTCAGGTCTTTTTCCCTGAACTGGAAAAATATAGTTTGCCGATATTGTGCCGAGAATTAGGAATTCCTCTTAAACACGCACACACAGCCCTTTCAGATGCCCAAGCTACAGCAGAATTACTTCTTTTTTTACGGGAAAAGATGACCCAGCTTCCTAAAGGACTCTTGGAACGCTTGCTGGAAATGGCTGACGCCCTCCTATATGAGTCCTACCTGGTTATTGAAGAAATTTATCGCAGCCAATCTATTCTGAGTTCTTCAGATTTGGTCCAAGTTCAAGGACTGTATTTCAAGAAAACTGCAGATCCTATGGAGTCACGAAAACTATCTCAAGATTTTTCTAAAAATATTTCTCTGTTGAATCTTGAAGTGAGGGAGGAGCAAGAAAATTTTGCTAAAGAGGTTGGCTTGCTATTGAAAGATGAGCCTGTATCATTAATTCAAGCGCCGACTGGGATTGGGAAAACTTATGGCTATCTCTTACCCGCTTTATCTCAAGCCAAAGAGCATCAGATTGTCCTTAGCGTTCCGACAAAGATTCTTCAAAATCAAATCATGGAAGAAGAAGGTAAACGTCTCAAGGAAGTGTTCCATATAGATATTCATAGTTTAAAGGGGCCTCAAAATTATCTGAAGTTGGATGCCTTTTATCGTTCCTTGCAGGAAAATGATGAAAATCGCTTATTTAGACGCTTTAAAATGCAAGTCTTGGTCTGGCTGACAGAGACAGAGACAGGAGATTTGGATGAAATTGGTCAACTCTACCGTTACCAACATTTTCTAACAGATCTTCGTCATGATGGGAATTTATCATCCCAAAGCTTATTTGTGACGGAAGATTTTTGGAAACGTAGTCAAGAAAGAGCACAAACCTGCAATCTTTTAGTGACCAATCATGCCTATCTTGTAACCAGACTTGAAGATAATCCTGAATTTGTCAGTGACCGTTTACTGATTATCGATGAAGTTCAAAAAGTTTTGTTGGCTTTAGAAAATCTGCTTCAAGAGACCTACGATATCCAGTATATTATTGATTTAGTTGATAAGGCCTTACTGGAGGAGCAAAATAAGGTCCAGCAACGAATACTAGAAAGTATTCGCTTTGAGTGCTTCTACTTGATAGAACAATTTCAGTCTGGTAAATCTAGGAAAAATATCTTAGATTCTCTAGCCAATCTCCATCAGTATTTTTTAGAATTAGAAGTAGAAGGCTTTGAGGAGCTGGTCCGCTATTTTACAGCTGACCGAGATTACTGGCTTGAAGCAACTGAAACGAGTCAAAAGAAAATTCAGATTTCTTCTACAAAATCTGGCCGTATTCTTCTGTCCTCTTTAATACCTGAGAGTTGTCAAGTCTTGGGAGTATCGGCTACTCTTGAGATTAGTCAGAGAGTTTCTTTGGCCGACCTTTTAGGCTATCCTGAAGCCAAATTTGTCAAGATTGAAGCTCGTAGAAAACAGGACCAAGAAGTGGTCTTGGTCAAAGATTTCCCTCTGGTGACAGAAACTTCCTTAGAAGTCTATGCCAAAGAGGTAGCTGATTTACTAGTGGAAATTCAAGCTTTCCAGCAACCGATTTTGGTTCTCTTTACCGCTAAAGATATGCTTCTAGCAGTTTCAGACATACTTCCTGTAAGCCATCTGGCCCAGTATAAAAATGGGGATGTTCATCAGCTAAAGAAGCGCTTTGAAAAAGGAGAACAACAAATCTTGCTTGGTGCAGCAAGTTTCTGGGAGGGAGTTGATTTTTCAAGTCATCCTTTTGTGATTCAAGTTGTACCAAGACTTCCTTTCCAAAATCCCCAAGAGCCCTTGACGAAAAAGATCAATCAGGAACTAATTCAAGAAGGGAAAAATGCCTTTTATGATTATCAATTGCCAATGGCCATTATTCGTTTAAAACAGGCTTTGGGAAGAAGTATGAGACGCGAACACCAACGTTCTTTAACTCTTATTTTGGATAGGAGAATTGTCGGAAAACGATATGGTAAGCAAATAGTGACTTCTCTAGCAAAAGAAGCGACTGTTAAAACCGTCTCTCGATCCGAAGTTGACGAGGCTATTGATAGATTTTTTAATGAACTTTGATAAATAGTATTGTATGAAAGTATAAGGTTAGTATATATGAAACGTTCTCTCGACTCAAGAGTTGATTACAGTTTGCTCTTGCCAGTGTTTTTTCTACTGGTTATTGGCGTGGTGGCTATTTATATAGCCGTTAGTCATGATTATCCAAACAATATTCTGCCCATTTTAGGGCAGCAGGTCGCATGGATTGCCTTGGGGCTTGTGATTGGTTTTGTGGTCATGCTCTTTAATACTGAATTTCTTTGGAAGGTGACCCCCTTTCTATATATTTTAGGCTTGGGACTCATGGTCTTGCCGATTGTCTTTTATAATCCAAGCTTAGTTGCATCAACGGGTGCCAAAAACTGGGTATCGGTAAATGGCATCACCTTGTTCCAACCGTCAGAATTTATGAAGATATCCTATATCCTCATGTTGGCTCGTGTTATTGTCCAATTTACAAAGAAACATAAGGAATGGAGACGCACGGTTCCGCTGGACTTTTTGTTAATTTTCTGGATGATTCTCTTTACCATTCCAGTCCTAGTTCTTTTAGCACTTCAAAGTGACTTGGGGACGGCTTTGGTTTTTGTAGCTATTTTCTCAGGAATCGTTTTATTATCAGGGGTTTCTTGGAAAATTATTATCCCAGTATTTGTGACTGCTGTAACAGGAGTTGCTGGTTTCTTAGCTATCTTTATTAGCAAGGACGGACGAGCTTTTCTTCACCAGATTGGAATGCCGACCTACCAAATTAATCGGATTCTGGCTTGGCTCAATCCCTTTGAGTTTGCCCAAACAACGACTTACCAGCAGGCTCAAGGGCAGATTGCTATTGGGAGTGGTGGCTTATTCGGCCAAGGTTTTAATACTTCAAATCTGCTTATTCCAGTTCGTGAGTCAGATATGATTTTCACGGTCATTGCAGAAGATTTTGGCTTTATTGGCTCTGTCCTGGTTATTGTCCTTTACCTCATGTTGATTTACCGTATGTTGAAGATTACTCTCAAATCAAATAACCAGTTCTACACCTATATTTCCACTGGTTTGATTATGATGTTGCTCTTCCACATTTTTGAAAATATCGGTGCTGTAACGGGCTTGCTTCCTTTGACCGGGATTCCACTGCCTTTCATTTCGCAAGGGGGATCAGCTATTATCAGTAATCTGATTGGTGTTGGTTTGCTTTTATCGATGAGTTACCAGACTAATCTAGCTGAAGAAAAGAGCGGAAAAGTCCCATTCAAACGGAAAAAGGTTGTATTAAAACAAATTAAATAAGGAGAAAATCATGGTAAAAGTAGCAGTTATGTTAGCTCAGGGCTTTGAAGAAATTGAAGCCTTGACAGTTGTAGATGTCTTGCGTCGAGCCAATATCACATGTGATATGGTTGGTTTTGAAGAGCAAGTAACGGGTTCGCATGCAATCCAAGTAAGAGCAGATCATGTCTTTGATGGAGATTTATCAGACTATGATATGATTGTTCTTCCTGGAGGTATGCCTGGTTCTGCACATTTACGTGATAATCAGACCTTGATTCAAGAATTGCAAAGCTTCGAGCAAGAAGGGAAGAAACTAGCAGCCATTTGTGCGGCACCAATTGCCCTCAATCAAGCAGAGATATTGAAAAATAAGCGATACACTTGTTATGACGGTGTTCAAGAGCAAATCCTTGATGGTCACTACGTCAAGGAAACAGTAGTGGTAGATGGTCAGTTGACAACCAGTCGGGGTCCTTCAACAGCCCTTGCCTTTGCCTACGAGTTGGTGGAGCAACTAGGAGGGGACGCAGAGAGTTTACGAACAGGAATGCTCTATCGAGATGTCTTTGGTAAAAATCAGTAAAACGGGAGTTATTCTCTCGTTTTTTATGTGGAAAACTCAGGGAAATCATCGCTTTTTTCATAAAAAAATGCTATAATGAAGGGTATGAAATATCACGATTACATCTGGGATTTAGGTGGAACTTTACTGGATAATTATGAAACTTCAACAGCTGCATTTGTTGAAACATTGGCACTGTATGGTATCACACAAGACTATGACAGTGTCTATCAAGCTTTAAAGGTTTCTACTCCTTTTGCGATTGAGACATTCGCTCCCAATTTAGAGAATTTTTTAGAAAAGTACAAGGAAAATGAAGCCAGAGAGCTTGAACACCCGATTTTATTTGAAGGAGTTTCTGACCTATTGGAAGACATTTTAAATCAAGGTGGCCGTCATTTTTTGGTCTCTCATCGAAATGATCAGGTTTTGGAAATTTTAGAAAAAACCTCTATAGCAGCTTATTTTACAGAAGTGGTGACTTCTAGCTCAGGCTTTAAGAGAAAGCCAAATCCCGAATCCATGCTTTATTTAAGAGAAAAGTATCAGATTAGCTCTGGTCTTGTCATTGGTGATCGGCCGATTGATATCGAAGCAGGTCAAGCTGCAGGACTTGATACCCACTTGTTTACCAGTATCGTGAATTTAAGACAAGTATTAGACATATAAGAAAAAGGAATAAGATGACAGAAGAAATCAAAAATCTGCAGGCACAGGATTATGATGCCAGTCAAATTCAAGTTTTAGAGGGCTTAGAGGCTGTTCGTATGCGTCCAGGGATGTACATTGGATCAACCTCAAAAGAAGGTCTTCACCATCTAGTCTGGGAAATTGTTGATAACTCAATTGACGAGGCCTTGGCAGGATTTGCCAGCCATATTCAAGTTTTTATTGAGCCAGATGATTCGATTACTGTTGTGGATGATGGGCGTGGTATCCCAGTCGATATTCAGGAAAAAACAGGCCGTCCTGCTGTTGAGACCGTCTTTACAGTCCTTCATGCTGGAGGAAAGTTCGGCGGTGGTGGATACAAGGTTTCAGGTGGTCTTCACGGGGTGGGGTCGTCAGTAGTTAATGCCCTTTCCACTCAATTAGACGTTCATGTCCATAAAAACGGTAAGATTCATTACCAAGAATACCGTCGTGGTCATGTTGTCGCAGATCTTGAAATAGTTGGAGATACGGATAAAACAGGAACAACTGTTCACTTCACACCGGACCCAAAAATCTTCACTGAAACAACAATCTTTGATTTTGATAAATTAAATAAACGGATTCAAGAGTTGGCCTTTCTAAATCGCGGTCTTCAAATTTCAATTACAGATAAGCGTGAAGGTTTGGAACAAACCAAGCATTATCATTATGAAGGTGGGATTGCTAGTTACGTTGAATATATCAACGAGAACAAGGATGTAATCTTTGATACACCAATCTATACAGACGGTGAGATGGATGATATCACAGTTGAGGTAGCCATGCAGTACACAACTGGTTACCATGAAAATGTCATGAGTTTCGCCAATAATATTCATACCCATGAAGGTGGAACGCATGAACAAGGTTTCCGTACAGCCTTGACACGTGTTATCAACGATTATGCTCGTAAGAATAAGTTACTGAAAGACAATGAAGATAATTTAACTGGGGAAGATGTCCGCGAAGGATTAACTGCAGTTATCTCAGTTAAACACCCAAATCCACAGTTTGAAGGACAAACCAAGACCAAATTGGGAAATAGCGAAGTGGTCAAGATTACCAATCGCCTCTTCAGTGAAGCCTTCTCCGATTTCCTCATGGAAAATCCACAGATTGCCAAGCGTATCGTGGAAAAAGGGATTTTGGCTGCCAAGGCTCGTGTGGCTGCCAAGCGTGCGCGTGAAGTCACTCGTAAAAAATCTGGTTTGGAAATTTCCAACCTTCCAGGGAAACTAGCAGACTGTTCTTCTAACAATCCTGCTGAAACAGAACTCTTCATCGTCGAAGGAGACTCAGCTGGTGGATCAGCCAAATCTGGTCGTAACCGTGAGTTTCAGGCTATCCTTCCAATTCGCGGTAAGATTTTGAACGTTGAAAAAGCAAGTATGGATAAGATTCTAGCTAACGAAGAAATTCGTAGTCTTTTCACAGCCATGGGAACAGGATTTGGCGCAGAATTTGATGTTTCGAAAGCCCGTTACCAAAAACTCGTTTTGATGACCGATGCCGATGTCGATGGAGCCCATATTCGTACCCTTCTTTTAACCTTGATTTATCGTTATATGAAACCAATCCTAGAAGCTGGTTATGTTTATATTGCCCAACCACCAATCTATGGTGTCAAGGT
Source organism: Streptococcus sp. 1055 (assembly GCF_013276815.1). Lineage (NCBI taxonomy): Bacteria > Bacillati > Bacillota > Bacilli > Lactobacillales > Streptococcaceae > Streptococcus > Streptococcus sp. 1055. The sequence goes on from NZ_VMLT01000074.1 coordinate 17,558, forward strand.
TGGAAGCGAGATTAAAGAATATATCCAGCCGGGTGCAGATCAAGAAATCAAACTCCAAGAAGCTTTAGCCCGTTATAGTGAAGGTCGTACCAAACCGACTATTCAGCGTTATAAGGGGCTAGGTGAAATGGACGATCATCAGCTGTGGGAAACAACCATGGATCCCGAACATCGCTTGATGGCTAGAGTTTCTGTAGATGATGCTGCAGAAGCAGATAAAATCTTTGATATGTTGATGGGGGATCGAGTAGAGCCTCGTCGTGAGTTTATCGAAGAAAATGCTGTCTATAGTACACTTGATGTCTAAAAAATAGGGAGAAGTAGTTCCCTTGGTCTAAAAAATATGATATAATCGTTACGATTGTTTCAAGTAAAAAAGGAGTTTGATATGTCTAATGGACAACTAATTTATTTAATGGTTGCAATTGCAGTCATTTTAGTTCTGGCTTATGTAGTGGCAATCTTTCTACGTAAGCGAAACGAGGGGAGATTAGAGGCGCTAGAAGAAAGAAAAGAAGAACTATACAATCTTCCAGTAAATGATGAAGTAGAAGCTGTAAAAAATATGCACTTGATTGGACAAAGTCAAGTGGCTTTCCGTGAATGGAATCAAAAATGGGTCGATTTATCTCTCAACTCTTTTGCCGATATTGAAAATAATCTCTTTGAAGCAGAAGGCTATAACCATTCATTTCGTTTTCTCAAGGCCAGTCATCAAATTGACCAAATTGAGAGTCAAATTACTTTGATTGAAGAAGATATTGCGGCAATTCGCAATGCTTTGGCAGACTTAGAGAAGCAAGAATCTAAAAATAGTGGTCGTGTTCTTCATGCTTTGGATTTATTTGAGGAACTTCAGCATAGAGTTGCTGAAAATTCAGAACAGTATGGTCAAGCCTTGGATGAAATTGAAAAACAATTAGAAAATATCCAATCTGAATTTTCACAATTTGTAACCTTGAATTCATCGGGTGACCCTGTGGAAGCCGCAGTGATTTTGGATAATGCTGAAAATCATATCTTGGCTTTGACACATATCGTTGATCGTATACCAGCAATTGTAACAACATTATCTAAAGAGCTACCAGATCAACTAGAAGATTTAGAAGATGGTTATCGTAAGCTCTTAGATGCTAATTATCATTTTGTTGAAACGGATATTGAAGCGCGTTTCCACTTGCTTTATGAAGCATTCAAGAAAAACCAAGAGAATATTTGCCAGTTGGAATTGGATAATGCCGAATATGAGAATGGACAGGCACAAGAGGAAATCAATGCCTTGTATGATATTTTTACTCGAGAAATTGCTGCTCAGAAAGTAGTGGAAAATCTACTTGCAACTCTTCCAACTTACCTTCAACATATGAAAGAGAATAATACTTTATTGGGAGAAGATATTGCACGTTTGAGCAAGACCTATTTACTTCCTGAGACAGCTGCAAGCCATGTTCGTCGTATTCAGACAGAATTAGAGAGTTTTGAGGCAGCTATTGTTGAGGTAACTTCAAATCAAGAAGAACCAACCCAAGCTTATTCAGTTCTTGAAGAAAATCTTGAGGATTTACAAACTCAACTAAAAGATATTGAAGATGAGCAAATTTCAGTTAGTGAGCGCCTGACACAAATTGAGAAAGATGATATCAATGCACGTCAAAAGTCCAATGTTTATGTCAATCGTCTCCATACTATCAAGCGATACATGGAAAAACGCAATCTGCCAGGTATTCCACAAACTTTCTTGAAATTATTCTTTACGGCAAGCAATAATACCGAGGATTTAATGGTTGAGTTAGAACAGAAAATGATTAACATTGAATCTGTTACCCGAGTTCTTGAAATTGCAACGAATGATATGGAAGCTTTAGAAATGGAAACTTATAATATTGTACAATATGCAACCTTAACAGAGCAACTCTTGCAATATTCTAACCGCTATCGCTCATTTGATGAACGCATTCAAGAAGCATTTAACGAAGCTTTAGATATTTTTGAAAAAGAATTTGATTATCACGCTTCATTTGACAAGATTTCTCAAGCATTGGAAGTGGCAGAGCCTGGTGTAACCAATCGCTTTGTTACTTCATATGAGAAAACACGTGAAACGATTCGTTTTTAAAAAGCTTAGTTCATTCTAAGCTTTTTTCTTTACTCAAAAGCTATGAGTTTACTTATTTATCATTGAAATTAATGCTTGGTTTTGATATTATTTAAATATGAAGAAAGATAGAACAAAGCGTGGTAGTCACGCTAAAATGGGACGGAGTAAAAGAGTCCAGTGGACTCTTTTAGCCTAAGCTAAATTTTAAAAAGCGAGGGTGGTTGTTTTCTCAAAGTTTTGAAGGAGCTAAAGCAACAGCTATTATTATGAGTTTGTTGGAAACAGCTAAACGTCATCAACTAAATAGTGAAAAATATCTATCCTATCTTCTAGAATGTCTTCCAAACGAGGAAACTCTCGTAAACAAAGAGGTTTTAGAGGCTTATTTACCATGGACTAAAGTTGTACAAGAAAAGTGAAAATAAGAAATCTCCAGATTAGGAACTATCGCTAAGTTCACTAATCTGGAGATTTTTCAATAGACTTCGTTATTGTACGGTTACGTTTGTCACAGTTCCTGAAATGCTTAATTCACGATTATAGTAAAATGAAATAAGAATAGGACAAATCGATCAGGACAGTCAAATCGATTTCTAACAATGTTTTAGAAGTAGAGGTGTACTATTCTAGTTTCAATCTACTATAAAAGCACATGAACTATTCTATGACCGTGATTAGTAAGGTTTTTGCTTAATGAGTAATTGAATGGAAAGTAATTATTTAATAAAGAAATTTAGTCTTGTATTAATCGAGATTAAATTTCTTTATGTTTAAATTACATGAGAAGAGTGATTAATATTACAATTTTGTTACAAAAAAAGTTTTTGATAGAATTTTCAGATAATTTAGGATATAATACTTTTAATTTAAATAAAAAGGAGTGATTTTATGGGAGACTGCAAAGATTTTTGTCATAAAAAGTACCAAATAGCAACGATTTTTCTGCTATCGGTCTTTGCATGCAGATTTGCTTTAGTACAGGTTAGTGCTGCTGAGGGGAAATTTGAAACATCCAATCAAGTTACACATGCAGTAATAATTAATAAATTAGATGATTCAAATAAGCTCGCACCGTCAGTCACGGCTGACAAGAATGCTCTAGATTCTTCTTCAAAGGAAAAAACAGAAGCGACAGCGTCAGTAAAACAAGATGATTCTATAGAATATAGAGATAATAAGTCAGACAAGAATGTAATCACACAGAAAGAAAAGACTGCTATAAAAAGTGAAGAGAAGAAGGAAGAATCAGCAGTAGAAAGAAGTTCTTCTTCCGAAAGTTCACAATCACAGTCGTTATCTCAAAGTGGACATAAAGAAAAGCCAAATAGTATCTCCAGTAATGAAATGATTACTATCCCTAAAACATGGGAAGCAGGACACAAAGGGCAAGGAACTGTAGTCGCTGTTATAGATTCAGGCCTTGATTTGAATCATGAAGTTCTGCGTATTTCTGATCCGTCAAAGGCGAAATTTAAAAATCAGGATGATATCGAAAAAGCTAAAAAAGCTGCCGGTATTGACTATGGAAAATGGTACAGTGACAAGGTAGTATATGCTTATGATTACTTTGATGGAACTGATAATATAAAAGAGGCTGAAAAAGAGTCTCATGGAATGCACGTTACTGGTATTGTAGCTGGAAATCCAGTTAATAAAGCCCCGAATTCTGAGAAGGTTTATGGGGTGGCGCCAGAAGCTCAAATTATGTTTATGAGAGTTTTTTCAGATAGAGATAAAACTACAGCCTCTGCCCTCTATGTAAAAGCCGTTGATGACGCAGTTGCGTTAGGTGCGGATGTGATCAATATGAGTTTGGGTGCAGGTGCGGGTTCAACTGTAGATGCGGGTTCAGATATTATTGAAGCAGTAAAAAGAGCACGCACTAAAGGAGTATCTGTTGTTATTGCTGCTGGTAATAGCAATACTTTCGGTAGAGGTTTTTCACAACCATTAGCAGAAAATCCTGATTATGGTCTCGTCGGAAATCCCTCTACAGTAGAAGATTCAATTTCTGTTGCTTCGATTAATAATAAAATTCTAACTACTGAAGTCTTTGAAGTAAAAGGTTTAGAAAATGACGCTACCCTTGATTATGGTAAGTTTGATTTTAATAGACCTGAAACAGAAAAAGATTTTGAAAAAGGGAAAGAATACGAATATGTAGCAACGGGTATTGGTCGTGAAGAAGATTTTGCTAATATTGATGTAAGAGGTAAGTTAGCACTGATTCAACGTGGTAAAATCCATTTCTCTGATAAGATTAAAAATGCTCTTCAACACGGTGCAGCTGGAGTTTTAATTTATAACAACGTTGAAGGTGCAAATGTTAGTATGTCTGTTACAGGTGATGCTAAGAAAATCCCATCTGTCTTTATTTCAAAATATTATGGTGAAATTCTTAAGTCTGGTCAGTATAAAATTGTCTTTAATCACAAGATGGATAATCGTAAATCAGATGTTGCAGACCAATTGTCAGATTTTTCAAGTTGGGGAGTTACAACAGATGGACAATTGAAACCAGATGTTACTGCACCTGGTGGAAATATCTATTCATCATTTAACGACAATAGTTATGGAAGTATAAGTGGAACAAGTATGGCGGCCCCTCATGTAGCTGGTGTCGCAGCATTAGTCAAAGAATATTTAGCAAAGAAACATCCTGAATTATCAGCTAGTCAAATTTCAGAGATTGTAAAAGCTTTAATTATGTCTACTGCAAAACCACATTTTAATAAACAAACTGGAGCCTATACTTCTCCACGTCACCAAGGTGCTGGCGTAGTTGACACGATGGCGGCAACAAGTACAGATTTATTTGTAACAGGTGCAAATAACTATCCAAGTGTTACTCTTGGTAATGTTGGTGATAAATTTACCTTTGAAGTTATAATTCATAATATTTCGGATAAAGACCGAACATTGAAGATGATTGTAAATACAAATACGGACGAAGTTGAAGAAGGAAAATTCACTCTCCGTCCACGAAAACTAACTGAAACAGTTTGGCCCGAAGTAACTGTGAAAGCTCATAGTACGAAGACAGTAACAGTTAGTGTAGATACAAGTAAGTTTACTGAAGAACTTAGCAAAATAATGCCAAATGGTTATTTTCTAGAAGGATTTGTTAGATTTGTCAATCCTGCAGATGATGGTTCTGTTATTGGTTTACCATTTATGGGATTTAAGGGAGAATTCCAAAATCTACCTGCAATTGAAAAACCAATTTATCAATTGATTAAGGAAGGAAACAGTGGATTTTACTCTGAAATTGATAAAGATAATCCAGGAATTTCACCTTCAGACGATGCAACTTATTTAACAAGTTCTGAAAATGATGTAAATGTTTTAAAAGCAGAGCGTCAAGGAAATCGAGTGACTGTACTCGGAGTGAAACAAGATGATGAAGGAAAATACCATCTTCAATTAGATGAAAAGGGTAATGTTCGCCTTGCTATCTCGCCGAACGATGATGGTAATAAAGATTCTGTTCAATTTAAAACTCTTGTCTATAGAAACTTGGTAAATCTTCGTGCAACTGTTTATGATTCTTCGGATACAACACACAGTCAGCCTATTTGGCAAAGTCGTCCAACAGACCTTGTGAAAAATTATTTTGATGGCGATACTAGAAATCCAAGAAGTTACATTGTAGATAAAACAGCTTGGGGAGGACAGGATTCTAATGGAAATCGAGTCTCTGATGGAATTTATGACTATGTTATTAGTTATAAGCCAGATGTCCCTGGAGCTGAAGAACAATACACAATATTTAAAATTCAAATCGATACACAAAAACCTCTGATTACTTCGGGATATATTCGTTCTCAAAAAAATCAAGAACAATTTATAGCTCGTAAACCTCAGGATGTCGGAAATGGCGGAATTCTTCTAGAAAAAGTCTTTTATATTCGTCCTTCTGAAAATAGAGAGGCGGCAGATTCAGAAATCGAACAGTATCAGATTATCAAACAAAATGAAGATGGTAGTTATACACTTCCTAAGAACATTGATAAATCGAAAATCTTCTATTATGTGGAAGACTTTGCGGGAAATGTAGATTTTATATCTCTCAAAGATCTTGTAGGTGAAGAAAATAGTGGTCGTGTAAAAATTGCTATACTAAACAATAAAACCAATGATGAGATTGATACAACTTATGTTTATCGCATTAAAAATAGCGAAGGTCAATATGTAACCGTTGATAAGTCAAAAGATATTAATTTCTTGAAATTTGGGCATTATGTTGCAGAAATTTTTAGCTATGATCGTACAGAGTTGAAATTTGTGAGTGCTCTATCTAAGGAATTTGATTTAACGAAAGAAAATAGTTTTCAAACTATTACCTTCTTGGCTAACAAAATGAAATATGCTCCAGTAACGGTTGGCTTTAATCAAGCTGTTCCTGGAACTACAATGATTACTTTAGTAGGTGAAGACGGTCAGAGTCAAGTCTTGCCAGCTGAAACATATGGTAAACATTCTTATGGTAAGAAAGTGGTTACTGGTGAATATAAAGTTCTTGTAAATCTGTCAAACGGTTATGAATTACTTGATAATCTTCAACCATTTAAAGTTCTGTTTGGTAAAAATAATGTTTTGTCACTTTCAGTTGTTTCTAAGTTAGCTCTGATTGCAGCTTTAAATAAACAAATGGAAGTAGTTAAAACTCCAAGATATTATAATACAAAACAGAATTTAAAAGAGATGTTTGAGCAAAGTGTCAAAGATGCGCAACTAGCATTGGGAAGTAAACTTAACCAAGATAAAATTGACCAAATTGTTAAGGCTTTAGAGTCTGCTATGCAAACATTGGATGGTAAGGAATCTGATATCACATCATTGAAGAATGCCATTAAAGCATATGCTGAGACAGTTAAAAAAGGTAAATATATAAATTCTGATCAAGAACGCAAAGGTCAATATGATCGTGAATTTAAACTCTTGGCATTATTAATTACAAAAGATTTGATAACTCAAGATGAAATTGACCGTCTGTTGACCACTTTCTTGCAAGCTCAAGACCAGCTGAATGGGAAAGAAACAGATTTTATGAGCCTAAAGAATGTTATCGAGGATGAAGTGAAGTTCCAAGAAAAAGATCCAAGATTTTTGACAGCTAGCAAAGAGGAGAAAGATGCATATCATCTTATTTTCAACAAAGCTAAGCTACTTTTGGAAAATGCAGAAGCTAGTCAAGAAGAAATTAATGAAGTAATCAAAGCTCTAAAAGAAACGGTTGTAAAACTTAAGGCTAATAAAGTAGAGATCCCAACCAAACCAGTTGTACCAGTTAAGCCGGTTGATCCAACTAAAGCAGTTGCACCAGTTAATCCAGTTATTCCAGCTAAACCAGTTGTAACGATCAAGCCAGTTTCTCAAGTGCAACCTGTTAAATTAGTAAGTCAAAATAGACAAGTCTCAACTATTAAGCCTTCAATTAGCAATGATAAAATTGAGAAAGCTACATCAATTACAATACATCATTCCAATATAGAAGCTAAGCATGAGAATAAAACACTAGCTGGAAGTGATCAACAAGTGCTTTTAGCTACAGTCATCAAAGAAGGAAAACAGTTACCAGCCACTGGTGAGAATAACATGATTTCTATTATGCTAAGTATTTCTGGAATTTCTCTCTTGTTGTCAGTTATTGGACTTGTAACTTTTTCAAAAAGTGAGTAGAGAATACAAGCTAAATTCCCAAAGTAAGTTCCACCGCTAGTAGAATTGGAAGTTAGTCTGAGAAAAATCATAAAAACCAGTGGAATTCCGTGTCAGGGTAAGTTCCACTGGTTTTACTCATGCTTGATTTCTATAGTAGTATCGTGAGCAAAAGGATTCAAATTATAGTATAGTTGCTTAGTTTCAA
>NZ_VMLT01000075.1:0-17466 GCF_013276815.1 Streptococcus sp. 1055
AGGTGAAGGCTGTCAGCAGTTGGATCGTAGCCAGTATAATAAGAAACTTGCCCTTCTTCTAGGGCTTTACGCAAAGCTTCTTCATCAGTCGTTTGAAAAATCAAACCACGCTCTTTTAGCTCATCAAAAATGTGCATGTGTCTTTTCTCCTTTTTAAAATTATTGTTTCTAACTATTGTATCACAAACTTGGGCAATAGCCTAGCAGAATAGGGAAGAAAGTGGCTATTTTATTGAAAGTTTCCCTTTTATGGTATAATAGATAGAGTGAGGAAATCCATGCAAAATCAATTAAATGAATTAAAACAGAAAATGCTGGAATTTTTCCAGCAAAAACAAAAAAATAAAAAATCAGCTAGACCTGGCAAGAAAGGTTCAAGTACCAAAAAATCTAAAACCTTAGATAGGCCAGCCATTTTTCCAGCTATTTTACTGAGTATAAAAGCCCTATTTAACTTGCTCTTTGTGCTTGGTTTTCTAGGAGGAATGTTGGGAGCTGGGATTGCTTTGGGGTACGGAGTGGCCTTATTTGACAAGGTTCGGGTGCCTCAGACAGAAGAATTGGTACATCAGGTCAAGGACATCTCTTCTATTTCAGAGATTACCTATGCGGATGGGACGGTGATTGCTTCCATAGAGAGTGATTTGTTGCGCACTTCTATCTCATCTGAGCAAATTTCGGAAAATCTGAAGAAGGCTATCATTGCGACGGAAGATGAACACTTCAAAGAACATAAGGGTGTAGTGCCCAAGGCGGTGATTCGTGCGACCTTGGGGAAATTTGTAGGTTTGGGTTCCTCAAGTGGGGGTTCAACCTTGACCCAGCAACTGATTAAACAGCAGGTGGTTGGGGATGCGCCGACCTTGGCTCGTAAGGCGACAGAGATTGTGGATGCTCTTGCCTTGGAACGTGCCATGAATAAAGATGAGATTTTAACGACCTATCTCAATGTGGCTCCCTTTGGCCGAAATAATAAGGGGCAGAATATTGCAGGAGCTCAGCAGGCGGCTGAGGGGATTTTCGGTGTCGATGCCAGTCAGTTGACTGTTCCTCAAGCAGCATTTTTAGCAGGACTTCCACAGAGTCCCATTACTTACTCTCCTTATGAAAATACTGGGGAGTTGAAGAGTGATGAAGACCTAGAAATTGGCTTAAGACGGGCTAAGGCAGTTCTTTACAGTATGTATCGTACAGGTGCCTTAAGCAAGGACGAGTATTCTCAGTACAAGGATTATGACCTTAAACAGGACTTTTTACCATCGGGCACGGTCACAGGAATTTCACGAGACTATTTATACTTTACAACTTTGGCAGAAGCTCAAGAACGTATGTATGACTATCTAGCTCAGAGAGACAATGTCTCCACTAAGGAATTGAAAAATGAGGCAACTCAGAAGTTTTATCGTGATTTGGCAGCCAAGGAAATTGAAAATGGTGGTTATAAGATTACTACTACCATAGATCAGAAAATTCATTCTGCCATGCAAAGTGCGGTTGCTGATTATGGCTATCTTTTAGACGATGGAACAGGTCGTGTAGAAGTAGGGAATGTCTTGATGGACAACCAAACAGGTGCTATTCTAGGCTTTGTAGGTGGTCGTAATTATCAAGAAAATCAAAATAATCATGCCTTTGATACCAAACGTTCGCCAGCTTCTACTACCAAGCCCTTGCTGGCCTACGGTATTGCTATTGACCAGGGCTTGATGGGAAGTGAAACGATTCTATCTAACTATCCAACAAACTTTGCTAATGGCAATCCGATTATGTATGCTAATAGCAAGGGAACAGGAATGATGACCTTGGGAGAAGCTCTGAACTATTCATGGAATATCCCTGCTTACTGGACCTATCGTATGCTCCGTGAAAAGGGTGTTGATGTCAAGGGTTATATGGAAAAGATGGGTTACGAGATTCCTGAGTACGGTATTGAGAGCCTGCCAATGGGTGGTGGTATTGAAGTCACAGTTGCCCAGCATACTAATGGATATCAGACCTTAGCAAATAATGGTCTATATCATAAAAAACATGTAATTTCTAAAATTGAAGCAGCAGATGGTAGAGTGGTGTATGAATATCAGGATAAACCGGTTCAAGTCTATTCAAAAGCTACTGCGACAATTATGCAGGGCTTGTTGCGAGAAGTTCTATCCTCTCGTGTGACAACAACCTTCAAGACGAATCTGACTTCTTTAAATCCTAATCTGGCTAATGCAGATTGGATTGGGAAGACTGGTACAACCAACCAAGACGAAAATATGTGGCTCATGCTTTCGACACCTAGATTAACCCTAGGTGGCTGGATTGGGCATGATGATAATCATTCATTGTCACGTAGAGCAGGTTATTCTAATAACTCTAATTACATGGCTCATCTAGTAAATGCGATTCAGAAAGCCTCCCCAAGCATTTGGGGGAACGAGCGCTTTGCTTTAGATCCTAGTGTAGTGAAATCGGAAGTCTTGAAATCAACAGGTCAAAAACCAGGGAAGGTTTCTGTTGAAGGAAAAGAAGTAGAGGTCACAGGTTCGACTGTTACCAGCTATTGGGCTAATAAGTCAGGAGCGCCAGCGACAAGTTATCGCTTTGCTATTGGCGGAAGTGATGCGGATTATCAGAATGCTTGGTCTAGTATTGTGAGGAGTCTACCAACTCCATCAAGCTCCAGCAGTTCAAGTAGTAGTTCTAGCGATAGCAGTAACTCAAGTGCTACACGACCTTCTTCTTCAAGGGCGAGACGATAATTCTCTAAATGAAGTGGCGAATCAATGGATTGCCACTTTTTTCTTTTTTCCTTTCGTGTTACAATAAAGGTATGAATCAGTATCAGAAAAAGATTGTTAAAGGAACTATTTATTCGCTCCTATCCGGCTTAATCTGGGGAATCTGTGGAATTCTAGGAGAGTATTTCTTTACTCATTACCAGGTGTCTTCTGGCTGGATTACCTCTATGCGATTGACACTAGCAGGGAGTCTTGTACTCATTTGGTCTGCAATACAATTAAAATCGCAAGTGCTAGATATTTGGCGAGACAAGAAAAATTACCTACCCTTTTTGGCCTATGCTATTTTGGGGATTTTTCCAGTCCAGTATTTTTTCTATCTCTGTGTAGAATACTCAAATGCAGCGACAGCGACTATTTTACAGTTTATCAGTCCTGTCTTTATCCTCTTTTACAATCGCTTGGTTTATCAAAAACGAGCGTCAAAAAGTGCTATTTTCTATGTTTTGATTGCTATGCTGGGTGTTTGCTTGATGGCGACAAAGGGAGATCTCTCTCAGTTATCCATGACACCACTAGCCCTTGTGACGGGCTTACTGAGTGCTATGGGTGTTATGTTTAATGTTATCTTGCCCCAGCCTTTTGCGAAGCGCTATGGTTTTGTACCCACGGTTGGGTGGGGGATGATTTTGGCAGGTTTATTTAGCAATGTTCTCTCGCCAGTGCATCAGCTTTCCTTTACTCTTGATATTTGGAGTATCTTGATTTGCCTCATTATCGCTTTCTTTGGGACGGCTTTTGCTTTTTTTATTTCCATGAAGGCGGTGTCCTTGGTTTCTCCTTTGGTGGTTTCCGTTATCAGTGCCAGTGAACCTCTCTCTTCTGCTCTCTTGAGTGTTTTGTTCTTAGGCCTGGTAGTGGATTGGTCACTCCTTCTAGCTATGGCCTTGATTATTTTACCCATGATATTTTTGTCTATAGAAGAAGCGAAAGAAAGTAGATAAAAAGTCTTTTCTTAATTCTAAAAGTGTGCTATACTAGAATAGTCAATAAAACACGGGGAGATAGTTGTGAAGAGTGTTTTTAGGTTGTATCGGTAGGGGTTTGCTTTTACCGACAGCACGTTTTATCTCACATCCCTAAAAAATCATACCTAAAAACAGACAAAAAGGCTTCAAATTTGAGGCTTTTTTTGGTAGAATAGTTATCATTATAAAGAATGAGAGGTTTTTTTATGACTGCTACAAAAATGAATGCTCAAGAAATTATCCAATTTATCGCTAATGCTGAGAAGAAAACCAGTGTGAAAGTAACTTTTGAGGGACAACTCGCAACTGCTGTACCTAGCTCGGTTGTTAGACTAGGGAATGTTTTATTTGGAGACTGGAAGGACGTGGCTCCGCTTCTCAATGGTTTGGTAGAAAATCAAGACTATGTTGTTGAGCAAGATGCTCGCAATTCTGCAGTTCCTTTGCTAGATAAACGTGCTATCAACGCTCGTATCGAGCCAGGCGCTATTATCCGTGACCAGGTAGAAATTGGTGACAATGCTGTTATCATGATGGGAGCTGTTATCAATATCGGTGCTGAAATCGGTGCAGGAACCATGATTGATATGGGGGCTATCCTTGGTGGCCGTGCCATCGTTGGGAAAAATAGCCACGTTGGTGCAGGTGCAGTTTTAGCAGGTGTGATTGAGCCAGCTAGCGCAGAACCAGTCCGTGTTGGAGACAATGTTCTTATCGGTGCCAATGCAGTGGTTATCGAAGGAGTCCAAATCGGTAGTGGTTCAGTTGTCGCAGCAGGAGCTATCGTTACCCAAGATGTTCCAGAAAATGTAGTAGTAGCAGGTGTTCCAGCTCGAATTATCAAAGAGATTGATGCCCAAACTCAACAAAAAACAGCGCTAGAAGATGCGCTTCGTACCTTGTAATTGTAAAAGAAAAATAGAGGCGGGACCCTTTTTCCAGCCTCTTTCTGCTATATAGGAGGATAGATAGATGTTAGATTTGATTCAGACTAGACGAGATTTGCACCAGATTCCAGAGATTGGCTTGGAGGAGTTCAAGACTCATGCTTATTTGCTGGATGTGATTGAGAAATTGACTGCGGGCAAGGAGTTTGTTCAAGTTCGTACTTGGCGGACAGGTATTTTGGTTTACTTGCAGGGAAGTCAGCCAGAGCGTACTATTGGTTGGCGGACGGATATTGATGGTCTGCCTATCGTTGAACAAACAGGACTTCCTTTTGCTTCTCAGCATCAAGGTCGCATGCACGCTTGTGGTCATGATTTCCACATGACTATTGCCTTAGGCTGTCTCGAGCGCGCCCTTGAGGAACAACCTAAAAATAATCTACTCTTCCTATTTCAGCCTGCTGAAGAAAATGAAGCTGGTGGCATGCTCATGTATGAGGATGGCGCTTTTGGAGACTGGTTGCCAGACCAGTTTTATGGGCTTCATGTTCGACCAGATTTGAAGGTTGGTCAGATTGCGACCAATACTCATACACTCTTTGCAGGAACTTGCGAGGTGAAGATCCGTTTCAAAGGCAAAGGAGGACACGCAGCCTTTCCACATGAAGCTAATGACGCCTTGGTGGCAGCTAGTTACTTTGTGACCCAGGTGCAGTCAGTTGTCAGCCGCAATGTCAACCCAATCGAGGGAGCGGTGGTGACCTTTGGAGTTTTCCAAGCTGGAACAACCAACAATGTTATCACAGATACAGCCTTTTTGCATGGAACTATTCGGGCCTTGACTCAGGACATGAGTCTCTTGGTACAAAAGCGGGTCAAAACAGTTGCAGAAGGAGTTGCAGCTGCCTTTGATATGGAAGTCGAAGTGGAACTCAAACAAGGTGGATACCTACCTGTTGAGAACCATCCAGCCTTGGCGCGTGAACTAATGGACTTTTTTGAAGAGAAAGACGGAATTGAGTTGATTGATATCGAGCCTGCTATGACAGGCGAGGACTTTGGTTATCTCCTTTCAAAGGTTGATGGCGTGATGTTTTGGCTGGGTATCGATAGTCCCTACGCCCTTCATCACCCTCAGATGGCTCCTAAGGAAGAAGCATTAGCTATTGGGGTGGATGCGGTCTCTAGTTTCCTGAAAAAGAAGGCAGCAGAGTAGAGGGGTTGTCTATGAAATCGGAACTACGCAAGCAAGTCTTGCAAGAAATGAAGGCTATATCTCAAGAGCAAAAACAGGCTATAGAGCAAGCTTTAACCGAGCGGCTTTTACACCATCCCTTCTACCAAGAAGCCAAGGTCATCGCAACCTATCTCTCTTTTCCGCACGAATTTCAAACGCAGGGATTGATTGAGCAGGCGCTGAGGGACGGCAAGAAGGTTCTGATACCCAAAACCTATTCCAAGGGGCGCATGGACTTTGTGGTCTATGATCTGCAACAACTGGTCAAAACTTCCTTTGGCTTACTGGAACCACAGGGAAATTTGGAAGTGGTAGATGCCTCTCAGATTGATTTGATTCATGTCCCAGGGCTGGCTTTTACGATGGAAGGCTATCGGATTGGCTATGGCGGAGGTTATTATGACCGCTATCTGGAACAGTTTACTGGTCATACTTTGAGTACGGTTTATCATTATCAAGTTCAGGACTTTATCCCTGAAAACCATGATATTCCTGTTCAGGAGGTTTTGATTGATGAAGGAAATCTTTGATAGGCGTTACCCTGTGACGAGTTTCTTTCTTTTAGTGACGGCCGTGGTATTTCTACTAATGTTGGTAACTACAGGAGGAAACTTTGACAGGGCGGATACTCTATTTCGATTTGGAGCCATGTATGGGCCTGCCATTCGCCTCTTTCCCGAGCAAATTTGGCGTCTCTTTTCGGCTATTTTTGTTCATATTGGGTGGGAGCATTTCATTGTTAATATGCTTTCACTTTATTATCTTGGAAGGCAGGTAGAGGAGATTTTCGGTTCTAAGCAGTTTTTTTTTCTCTATCTTTTATCAGGAATGATGGGCAATCTCTTTGTTTTTGTATTTAGTCCCAAATCCTTAGCAGCAGGTGCATCCACCTCTCTTTATGGTCTATTTGCCGCGATTATCATTCTTCGCTATGCAACTCGTAATCCTTATATCCAACAGCTAGGACAGTCTTATCTGACACTTTTTGTGATTAACATTATTGGAAGTGTTCTGATTCCAGGAATCAGCCTAGCAGGCCATATCGGAGGTGCAGTTGGTGGTGCATTTCTAGCAATTATCTTTCCAGTTAGAGGAGAAAGACGGATGTATAGTGCTAGTCAGAGACTGGTAGCGTTAGTCTTGTTCGTAGGACTCGCAGTCTTACTTCTCTACAAGGGAATGGGATGAAAATTTGTGAAATGAAAAAAGATAAGGCATTTTTTGAACCTTATCTTTTTTTATTTTATACTCAATGAAAATCAAAGAGCAAACTAGGAAGCTAACCGCAGGCTATACTTGAGTACGGCAAGGTGAAGCTAACGTGGTTTGAAGAGATTTTCGAAGAGTATTATTCCTTCTCAGCCAATTCTTTTCCCAGTTGGATGAGGTAATCTTTTAAGTCATCTTTGACTTGTGGATGTTTGAGGGCGTAGTCAATAGATGTTTTCATAAATCCAAACTTATCCCCAACGTCGTAACGAGCTCCTGTAAATTCACGGGCAAAAACACGCTGTGTTTTATTGAGCGTATCAATAGCATCAGTAAGTTGGATTTCATTTCCAGCACCAGGAGCTTGCTTTTCGAGGATATCAAAAATCTCAGGTGTGAGTAGATAGCGACCGATGATTGCAAAATCACTTGGTGCATCTTCGGTCGCTGGTTTTTCAACGAAAGTTTCAACGCTATAGAGTCCGTTGATTCCTTCACCTTGAGGAGCAATGACTCCATATGATGAAACGTCTTCGTGTGGTACGGGCATGACAGCAATGGTTGATGCGTGTGTCTTTTCGTAATCCTTCATCAGTTGTTTTGTCAAAGGAACGGCGTTCTCATCTGTGATGTCCATAAGGTCATCACCCAGCATAACAACGAAGGGCTCATTCCCTACAAAAGCTTTGGCTTGTAGGACAGCATCTCCAAGACCACGAGGGTGAGTTTGGCGGATGAAATGGAGGCGCATACCAGTTGCTTCATCTACCAATTTTAACAGATCTGTTTTACCTTTCTCTTTGAGGTTGTACTCAAGCTCAAAATTTGAATCAAAGTGGTCCTCAATAGAACGTTTTGACTTACCAGTGACAACCAGAATATCTTCAATACCTGATTTGAGAGCCTCTTCCACGATAAACTGGATAGTTGGTTTGTCTACAATTGGCAACATTTCTTTGGCAAGGGCCTTGGTTGCTGGTAAAAATCGAGTTCCTAGTCCAGCGGCAGGAATGACTGCTTTTCTAACTTTCAGTGCCATAAGAATCCTTTCTCTAGAGGGTTAAGACCACTCATTTTCTGCTTTAAATTCATTGTTCATGATGTCATAAATGGCATCTTTGATATTGGTTCCGTGGTAGATAACTTGGTAAATGGCTTGTGTAATGGGCATATAGACTCCAAGTTCTTGCGCTAGTTCATAGGCTGCTCGGGTCGTTGAAATTCCTTCAATCACCATGCCCATATTGGCTTCGATATCAGCTAGAGATTCTCCACGACCAAGGGCATCTCCAGCTCTCCAGTTACGAGAGTGGATGGAGGTTCCCGTTACGATCAAGTCTCCTACACCAGACAAGCCACTATAGGTCAATGGACTAGCCCCGAGTGCCACCCCTAGGCGGGTAATTTCTGCCAAGCCTCGAGCGATGATGGCTGCCTTGGCATTGTCACCAAATCCCAAACCATGTAAAGCTCCGGCACCGACAGCGATAATATTTTTAAGAGCACCAGCGGTTTCGACCCCGATAACATCCGTATTGGTATAAAGTCGGAAGTAGTGATTACTAAATAGCTCCTGAACGTATTGAGCTGTGTGTAAATCTTTAGAAGCAGCAGTGATTAAAGTCAGGTCACGCACAATGGTCTCTTCTGCATGACTAGGACCTGAAACAACGACAATATCACTGCGGAGATGTTCAGGAATTTCTTCTTCAAGGATGGTTGATAATCGTTTATGGCTATCAGGTTCTAATCCCTTTGATGCGTGCATGATGATAACCTTATGGTCCAAGGTTTGTGCAACTTGTTGGGCAACAAGTCGTGTCACTTTTGTTGGGACAACAAACAAAATCGCATCCACATCTCTCAGTGCCTCTGCTAAGTCGGTGTAGGCAATGATATTTTCATCTAGAACGACATCTTTAAAGTAGTGCTTGTTAGTATGATAGGTATTAATTTCATTGATTTGTTCGGGAAGATTTCCCCAAATACGTACCTCGTGTCCATTGTCATTTAAGACTTGTGAAAGGGCAGTTCCCCAGGAACCAGGCCCCAAGACGGCGACGGTTTGTTTTTTCATGATTTCCTCCTTAATAGAGTCCTTTCCATTATTCTATCATATTCTAGAGGATTTTGCACTTGCATTGCTGGGAAGTGGTGTCTTTGTGACTTCAAAAATACACAAAAACCGGGGCTAGTATTAAACTCTCAGTCTTTAGTTAAAGTGAGAAGAAATCTGATAGATAGTTTGATTCAGTATATGCTTATAATAGAGGTAAACAACTCAGGAGGTTCTTGTAGGTTGCGAGAGTTTGGCGAAAAAATTAAAAGATTACGTTTGGCTAAAAAAATCAGTCGTTCAGAATTTTGTGGTGATGAGTCTGAATTAAGTATCCGTCAATTAATTAGAATTGAAAATGGAGAATCCAGACCAACACTAACAAAGTTAAAATATATCGCTGAACGTTTGGGGGTTGAAGATTACAAGTTGATGCCAAGTTATATAGAGTTGGATAAGGAATACCTAGAATTGAAGTATTTCTTGATGAGGACTCCTACATACGAAGATGAAACTATCGCCCAAAAGAAAGAGAGTGTTTTTGCTAAGATTTTTGAAGAGTATTATGATAGGCTACCTGAGGAAGAAAGATTTATCATCCCAAATTATTCATATCTGGCACTAACGAACTACACAGTTCAAAAATTACCAGAAAAGCTAGTTGAAATACTGTCCTTCTGGTGATTTTGCTTAATTTCTGATGTTCGAGACATGATTGAGGAGATTTGTCTTGATTTTTTCCTAAAAAAGGGCAGACTCCTCCCTTGGTTTGATGCTCGATTTTTAAAATAAGGTGACTTATTCTGTTAGGCATGTTTTCCCCTGCCCTCTAGCTCTATATGGAATAGGGAGTATCAGATTTATCTGGCAGATTGTATCAAATAAGGCTTGAAATTGTTTTGAATAGGCGTATAGACTTGAGAATTTGAGAATATGTCGTCTAGCAGTAGAGACATATTTTCCGGCAATATGAAGGAAGAGAGGTCGAAAACGCTTGATAGTCAAGGCCTTTACTTCATCACCAGCTAGCTGCTTTAAAAAGAGGTAGAGATTATAAGCCAGATAGCCCATCATCATACGTACTTCATTCTTAACCATGGTCGAACTATCTGTCTTATCCCCAAAGAATCCTGCTTTCCTTTCTTTGATAAAGTTTTCAGCATTCCCTCGTTCACGATAGAATTGAAACAGCTCCTCACTATCTACACTGCTTAAATTGGTCAAATGAACTTTTTTACAACCATAAAAAAGAGCACTTAATCGTACTCTTCTCTTTTAAGGATTAGTTGAATTAATTCAAATCCACTAGTTCTCCTGTTTCTAGGTAGACTAGGCGTTCACAAATGTTAGCAATGTAATCAGCGAAGCGTTCCAGATGCCCTATGATATAAAGGTATTGAGTTCCATTGGGAATTGAGGTTTCTTGGTCTTTCATAAGTCCAATGATTTCCTTTGATAAGGCATAATAATATTGGTCAATCTGTTCATCTTTTTGAGCAATACTAATAGCTTTTGAGGCTTGGTGCAAAGGAAAGGCAACCAATAAATCGGCTAGCATGCTGAGGGATAATTTACCCATTTGGTGTAACTGTTCTTCGTCAGGGGCTAGTTGATTTTCTTTTAGTTGCAAAACAGCTTTGGCAATGCCTGCCATATGGTCTCCCATACGTTCAAGGTCTGAACAAGAAGACATGATGCTAATCACAAATCGAAGGTCAGACACTTGTGGCTGCTGCAAGGCCAACAAACGGGCACAGGTCAATTCGATAGCGCTTTGACCTTGGTTGATAGCATGATCCTTATTGATAATTAGCTCTGCCATCTCCTTGTCTTTGGAGGCTAAGGCCAGTAAGGTTTTTGAAGCTGTTTCAAGGACAAGTTGTCCTAGTCCTAAAAAGGATTGTTCTAATTCATGCAATTCTAAATCAAATTGATTTCTCATAGGTTTTTCCTTCCTTATCCGAACCGTCCTGAAATATAGTCTTCTGTGCGCTGATCTTTTGGATTGGTAAACACGTCAACGGTATCTCCAAATTCGCAAATTTCTCCTGTTAAGAAAAAAGCAGTTTTATCTGAAATACGTGAAGCTTGTTGCATGTTATGGGTAACAATGATAATCGTATAATCCTTTTTTAGTTGCTGAATGAGGTCTTCAATTTTTAAAGTGGAGATAGGGTCTAAGGCTGAAGTCGGCTCATCCATTAACAGAATATCAGGTTCTACTGCTAAAGCTCGCGCAATGCAAAGGCGTTGCTGCTGACCGCCTGATAAGGACATGGCACTCTTTTTAAGATTATCTTTGACTTCGTCCCAAATGGCTGCCCCTTTTAAAGATTTTTCCACTAAGGCATCTAATTGTTTTTTGTCTCGAATACCATGTGTCCTTGGGCCATAAGCCACGTTATCATAGATAGACATGGCAAAGGGATTAGGCTGTTGAAAAACCATCCCTACACGCTTACGTAGCTGATTAAGGTTGAATTTGCTACTATAAATATCTTGCTCATCTAAGAGGACTTGGCCTTCAATATGGCAAGAAGGAACCAAATCGTTCATCCGATTAAGGGTTTTTAGAAAAGTTGATTTACCACAACCAGATGGGCCTATCAAGGCAGTAATCTGTCTTTCTGGTAATTGAATCGAAATATTTTTTAAGGCTTGAAAGTCCCCGTAAAATAAGTCTAGGTGTCTGACTGAAAATGTTCCCATACTAGGAAGCTCCTTTCACAAGTTTTCGAGATAATAAGCTTGATAGAGTATTTATCATTAAAACAGTAATAATCAAAATCACACCGGTAGCATAGGCTTCATTGACATGTAGCCCCTCACTTGACAGCATATACATATGCAGGGCTAGAGAACGACCTGAAGACATGAGACTACTTGGCGTATTGGTAGAGGTACCTAATGTATACATGAGGGCAGCTGTCTCACCAACGATACGGCCAATAGCTAGTATCACTCCAGCTAAAATACCTGGCATGGCAACTGGTAGAACAATTCTAAAAACAGTCCGTAACTTACCTGCCCCAAGTCCATAACTTGCTTGACGCATGCTATCACTAACAGATAAAAGGGCTTCTTCTGTTGAGCGAATAATGACTGGCAACACCATGATGACTGAGGTTAAGATTCCTGATAACAGAGAGTATTGAAAACCTAAGAAGACTACAAAGAAGAGCATGCCAAACAGACCAAAAACAATGGAAGGAATCCCAGACAAGGTATCTGAGGCCAATCGCATGATTTTAACACAAAGGGAATCTTTTTTTGTATATTCCACAAGATAAAAACCAGCAAAAATCCCTATGGGCAAGGCTAAAAGAAGAGCACCAAAGACCAGAATAACGGTGGAAATAATCGCTGGCATAAGGGAAATGTTCTCAGAAGTATAAGTCCAAGAAAAGAGGGATAGACTTAGATGAGGTAAGCCTTTGATGAGGATAAAACCAATGATTAAAAAGAGAGAGCCAAAGGTTAAAGCTGAAAAACAATAAACGAGAAGTTTTAGCAGGTATTTACTCATAAGATGATTTTCCTTTCAAGTAGGCAAAGTAGGCATTAATCAAGAGAATAAGGAAAAAGAGAACTGCTGAGGTTGCAATAAGGGCTTCCCTATGCTGACCTGATGCGTAAGCCATTTCCAGAACAATATTGGTTGTTAAGGTTCTGGTTCCTGAAAAGAGTCCACTTGGAATAATCGGCTGGTTGCCTGCCACCAAAATAACTGCCATGGTTTCGCCTACTGCGCGACCGATTCCTAAAATAACTGCTGATAAAATACCAGATCTCGCAGCTGGCAAGATGACACTAAAAATACTCCGTTCATGACTAGCTCCTAGAGCCAAGCTACCAGAATAATACGTTTTGGGAATTGTTCGGATAGCAGATTCTGACAAACTGATAATGGTTGGCAAAATCATTATTCCTAATAGTAACGAAGCGGTTAGGACACTCATGCCATTTCCTAAAAAGCTTCTAATCCAAGGCACCAATAATTGTAGGCCGAAAAAACCATAAACAATAGATGGAATGGCCGCCATCAAGTTGATAGCTGATTTTAAGAAGCCATAGACGGGCTTTGGACAATAATAAACCATAAACACCGATGTCAAGATGCCTGTTGGCACCCCAATCACAATCGCTCCTAAGGTAATTAATAAGGAACCAACAATCATTGGTAAAATACCATAGCTTGCCGGATTGTTCGTTGGCGACCAATCACTGCCTAATAAAAAACGGGTAAAGCCGTAGTTAGCCATGAAAGGCAAGCCATTACTAAAAATAAAGAAACAGATTAGCAAAATAGCTACAACAGCTACTGCTGCACTCATGAAAAAAATTGCCCTAAAAACTGCTTCCTTGAAGGCTTGTTTTGTCACATTTTGTCCTTTCTAGTGAAGAAAGTAAGGGAGATGCGACACCTCCCTACTTGCCTTCTTTATCTTATTGTACGATGAAACGTCTGCATCTCTTTAGAGATTTATGGAGCAAACATTTTATTTAATTTTGTCCCAGGTGGTTAATTTGCCACTAAAAACGTCTGCAAGTTTAGCCATACTGACTTGGCTTGCCTTATTGTCATTATTGACCACAACAGCAATACCGTCTAAAGCAATAGCATCATGGCTGAGACTCTCACCTTCTTCAGGAGTTAATTCCCTAGAAACCATACCAATATCAGCGGTTTTCTCCTTAGCAGCGGTAATACCTGCTGAAGACCCATTAGAGGTAATATCAATCGTAACTTCGGGATTTTCTTTTTTATAAGCTTCTGCTAATTTTTCCATTAAAGAAGATACTGAAGTGGAACCTACAACAGACAACTTGCCTGATAAGTGTTGGCTTGTATATTCTGTGGTTTCGGTTTTAGCTTCAATAAATTTATTATCTGTGACCACTTGTTGACCTTGTTTGGAGTGGATAAAGCTGATAAAATCTTGACCTAGCTTGGAAAGATTAGAAGACCAAACAATGTTGAAGGGACGTTGAAGAGGGTATTTACCATCTAAAACTGTGTCTCGACTAGCCTTGATACCATCAATCTCTAAAGCCTTGACAGATTTCGTTAAAGATCCCAAGGAGATGTAGCCGATAGCATTAGCATTCCCTTGAACTGCTGAGAGAACACCTTCTGTGCTATTTTGAATCACAGCTGTTTTGGCAGTGTTGTCAATTTTTTTATCACCGTCTTTTTTGAGAATCCCTGTGATTTCTGTGAAGGCACCCCGTGTTCCAGAGCCATTTTCTCGTGAAATCACCTCAATCGTTTCTGAAGCTGACTGTTTGGAAGCAGATGACTGATTGCCACAGGCAACAAGCCCAAATCCTGATAAGCCAATGGCTGCAAGAGTAAGCATTTTTTTGAATTTCATAATAATCACCTTTATTTCTATGTATTTTTCTTGTGTAGGATTACTACACTTATAGTCTAACAAGTCTTTGTAAAGGTTTATCCCTGATTCATGTAAAGATTGTGTAAAGAATCAAAAAAAGCCACTTTTGAAAAGTGGCTGCTCCTAAAAATAGCTTTAAAAATTATTAGTCCTGTGCGAAAGATTGGTTAGGAAGAAAAATCGTGAAGCAACTGCCTCTGCCAAGCTGACTCGTCACCGTGACTTGGCCACCTAATAATTGACTAAGTTCTTTGACAATAGCAAGGCCAAGACCAGTGCCACCAGTTTGTCTGCTTCGACCTTTATTAACTCGGTAAAAACGTTCAAAAATACGATCCTGCTCTAATTGACTAATACCAATCCCTGTATCTGACACAGAAATCTTAATGCCTTCGTTCACCTTTTGGGTCTTGACCTCAATTTTTCCCCCTTGTTCAGTGTAACGGATGGCATTGGTTAAAAGATTGAGTAAGATTTGGGAAAGTAATTGACTATCTGATACGAGGGTGATATCATCTGGCACCTGCACCTTTAGCTGTAAATCCTTCTTCTTGAGCTGAGGTTGCACGCTTTGAGTCAAATCCTGTACAAATTCTGCCAAAGAAAGGGTCGTCCATTGTATAGGCATTTGTTGAGCCTTAGATAAGGTAAGAAGATGCTCAACAATATGCTCAAGACGCAAGCTTTCTTTGTAAATAATGTCTAGAAAGTCATCCTTGAGCGCTTCTTCTTCAGCTGACATCTCCTTAATGGTTTCAGCAAAGCCCTTAATCGAAGTAACTGGTGTCCTCAATTCATGGGAGGCATTTGAGACAAAGGCTAAATTTAACTTTTCATAAGTTCTAATCGTTGTTAAATCATATAACAAGACGAGCACAGCTTCCACAGATTGGGTGGGGCTAAAAACGGGAACTGCTGTCACTTCTAAAATCAGGTCACCCTCATGAAACCCACTTACTTCTTGTTTTAACCTTGTTTTTTGATCGAAGGCTTGGTGAACTAAATTCCGAATATCCATCCGTTTGAGGTCATCAAGTGAACTTATGTCGCCGTCCACATCGGGAAAATAATGAGGCAGAGAGCGACTGGATAATAACATCTGACCTTGAGCGGAAACTAAAAACGTCCCCATGGTTAGGTGCGACAGAAGAACCTCCATTGTTTCGGCTAGGTCCTTGTATTGCTGATCCTGTTGGGAGACTTTGGTTTTTAGGCCAGACACATACTGAGCCAAAGACTTTAAGTCTTCTTGCCCTTTTTCTAAAAAGTATTCACTACTGGTCAAGAGAGGTTGGTGCAAGGTCTCAAAAGCAACTTCCCATTTCCAAAGGCAAAAGAGCCAGTAGCTACCTAGTCCCAAAGAAAGGGCTAGAAGAAAGAGACCGATGCCTTTACTGATCCAAGTTAATGCCATCCCTGCAATCAGAATGAGGCTAACACTTAGATTGACTAGCCAAAATTGAAGGTAGCGTTTCATCTATAACTCCTTGAACTTATAACCATAACCCCGAATGGTTCGAATAAATTGAGGGGCTTTAGGATTGTCTTCAATTTTTTCCCTCAACTTACCAATATGAACGTCCACCAAACGTGTTTCCTGCCCAAAGTCATACCCCCAGATACGTTCCAAAAGACGCTCTCTAGTCAGTGTCATGTTGGGATGTTTCATAAGATAGAGCAAGAGTTCAAATTCTTTTGGGGTCAAACTCAGTAACTTATTCGCCTTGTAGACTTCATGACGCTCAGGGTATACTTTCAAGGTCCCAAATAGCCAAGAATCGTCAGCGATATTATCTGAATCATCTCCTTCTTGTTCTCCTTTAGTTCGCCTGAGGACAGCCTTGACACGCGCCAGCAATTCTCTAGGGCTAAAAGGCTTGGTCAGGTAGTCATCAGCCCCTAATTCCAAGGCCAAAACCTTATCAAATTCATCACTTTTCGCAGAAACCATCATAATTGGAGTTTTGACGCCTTTGGCTCTCAGCCGCTTACAAACTTCTATGCCATCTAATTGTGGTAACATGATATCAAGCAAGATAAAATCAAAGGGTTCTGTTTCTGCCAAAGCTAAGGCCTTCCGTCCATTTGTTACCAATTGAGTAGAAAAGCCTTCCTTACTTAAATGGTAGTCAAGCAATCTCAGAATGTGTTCTTCATCATCCACTAATAAGACTTGTTTTGTCATCTATTATCTCCTATTGGTAACATTATAACACAATTATCAGAAATCCGAACATTGCTAAATCAGATTAAATTTGCTTATCAAGACTAGGATCTGGTCAAACGCTCAATCATCTCCTTGTGCTCTAGATAGGTCGCCAGTAGATCTACCCTTTCAAATAATTCAAAATCCTCAAATTCAAAACCAGGAGCAACAAGACAAGAAACCAGAGCATAATCCTTATCAACTTCAAGAACTCCTCTCAGTTCTGAGGATACGGTAATGATTGATGCGACGGAAGTAAAAATCAATCGCCTTAAAAAACAATTAGCGAATGATTCTGGTAAAAAGAAATGCCACGCTATGAAGGCTCAAGCGATTGTCACAAGTCCAGGGAGAATTGTTTCTTTGGAGATCGCTGTGAACTATTGTCATGATATGAAGTTGTTCAAAATGAGTCGCAGAAATATCGGACAAGCTGGTAAAATCTTGGCTGACAGTGGTTATCAAGGGCTCATGAAGATATATCCTCAAGCACAAACTCCACGTAAATCCAGCAAACTCAAGCCGCTAATAGCTGAAGATAAAGCCTGTAACCATGCGCTATCTAAGGAGAGAATCAAGGTTGAGAACATCTTTGCCAAAGTAAAAACGTTTAAAATGTTTTCAACAACCTATCGAAATCATCGTAAACGCTTCGGATTACGAATGAATTTGATTGCTGGTATTATCAATCATGAACTAGGATTCTAGTTTTGCAGGAAGTCTA
>NZ_VMLT01000076.1:0-12579 GCF_013276815.1 Streptococcus sp. 1055
AATTCAAAGTGGGTTTTAATGAGATAAGCCAGTGAATCAATGCCTTGTCTCATATCCGTTTTCCCACATACGAGATAGACCTGCCCTAGGCTAGATAGATGAATTGTCATGGAGCAACACCTTATCCAAAAGCTCTTCTATCATTTCGAGATTGAGAGATTGAAAAAAACTTACTTCAAGCTTGCCAATACGAATTTTAAGCAGAATATCATTTCTCTTTTTAGAATCAAAACGACGAGATTGTGGAATCTCTACAGGAACAATAGGTTGTGGCATTTAAATATCCTCCAATAGTTTTACTTTACTAATAGTATACAGGAGGTCTTCCATGAATGATAGATACCTTGTTATGACGCGCTTACTATACAAAGAAAAAAACGGAAAGACATCCCTTTCTCCATTTGAAAAAAGCAGTTACACAACTGCAACTGCTTTTCTATTCTTGCATGGTGTAACCAACACCACGCACGGTTTTAATGTAGCTTTTTTGACCTTTTACATCAAGCTTGCTACGTAGATAACGGATATAGACATCTACGATATTTGTCTCGGTCCCACTTTCATACTTCCAGACACTTTCCAACAACTGCTCACGAGTCAGAACTTTCTTGCTTCCCATAAGTGTCGCCAAAAGGTCATACTCACGGCGAGTCAGAGCAATCATCTCTTCACCACGATAAACCGTGTGATGTTCAACATCTATCCTAAGATTGCGGTAGGTCCTTGGAACTTTCATCAGACTGCAGTGTTGATCAATGAAGTCCCGACCTCGGAAGATCGCCGAAATACGCGCTACCAGATTTTCGATAAGGACTGGCTTATAGATGTATGAAACTGCAAAACGCTGAACAACTTCCAGCTCTTCTTGCAAGTCTTCCCAATGATCTAAAATCATGATGACTGAGGCTGGCTTAGTTCGACTCAGCTTATCTGCAAAATCCTGGGCTGTCATATCCCCCAGATGAGCATTCAATAAAATCAAGTCATAGTCTGTCTGAAGAGCCATGGAGAAGGCTTTTTGCCCCTCCTCAACCTGATCAACTCGGTATTGCTCTTTTTGGAGTTCCAAACTTAAAAAATGAGCTAGATTTCGTTCTTTCTCAAGTAATAAAATCCGTTTCCCCATGGCAGACCTACTTATTTTTCGTCATACCAAGAGTAGTGGAAGGTTCCTTCTTTGTCTTTACGTTGGTAAGTGTGGGCACCAAAGTAATCACGTTGCGCTTGGATCAAGTTAGCTGGAAGATCAGCTGAACGGTAGCTATCAAAGTAAGTAATAGCTGCTGAGAAGGTTGGTACTGGCACACCAGCTTGAACTGCAAGAGCTACGATATCACGCACTGCTTGTTGGTACTTAGCAGTAACATCCAAGAAGTACTCATCCAAAAGAAGGTTGGCAAGGTCTGCATCACGGTTGTAAGCATCTGTAATCTTTTGCAAGAAACGAGAACGGATGATACAGCCATCACGCCAGATAGATGCGATGTCTGCAAATGGCAAGTTCCAGTTATTTTCTTTAGAAGCTACACGTAATTGCGCAAAACCTTGTGCGTATGAGATGATTTTTGAGAAGTAAAGGGCTTGACGGATTTTTTCAATCAATTCAGCCTTATCTCCTTCAAATTTGAAGGCAGCTGGTTTTGGAAGAACCTTGCTAGCATGCACGCGTTCTTCTTTGTAAGTTGAAATGTAGCGAGCAAATACTGACTCAGTAATTAGCGACAATGGCACACCAAGGTCAAGTGATGATTGGCTAGTCCATTTACCAGTTCCCTTGTTACCTGCAGCATCAAGGATGTAGTCTACGATTGGTCCATCTTGGCCTTCATCGTCTTTACGGCTCAAGATATCAGCTGTGATTTCGATCAAGTAGCTGTCCAATTCTCCCTTGTTCCACTCAGTAAAGATTTCAGCCATGTCTTCTGCAGAAAGGCCTAGCAAGTGTTGTATCAAGTCATAGCTTTCTGCGATCAATTGCATATCACCATACTCGATACCATTGTGAACCATTTTCACATAGTGACCAGCTCCGTCAGGACCGATGTAAGTCACACATGGTTTGCCATCTTCTGGTGCTTTAGCTGAGATTTCTTCAAGAACATCCGCAACCAATTCATAGGCTTCTTTTTGTCCACCAGGCATGATAGAAGGACCTTCAAGGGCACCTTTTTCACCACCAGAAACCCCAGTACCGATAAAGTTGATACCTGAGTTTGCCAATTCTTCATTACGACGGATTGTATCTTTGTAGAAAGTATTTCCACCGTCAATCAAGATATCACCCTTGTCAAGGTGTGGAAGAAGGGCTTGGATAGTAGCATCTGTACCAGGTCCAGCTTGAACCATCAGCATGATACGGCGAGGTTTTTCGATTGAGTTTACAAAACTTTCAACGTCATAGCTTGGTACAAAGTTCTTTTCAGGATGGCAAGCAATCACATCTTCCGTTTTTTCTTTACTACGGTTGTAAATAGCAACTGTGTAACCACGAGATTCAATATTAAGGGCAAGGTTACGACCCATTACGGCCATACCTACGACACCAAAGTTAGCTTTTGTCATTTGACACTCCTCTTGTTTCATTTATTTTATTTTATCATTTTTACTTTTGAAAAGAAAGAATTTTGTAACGACTGCTTAGTAGTCCAAGTCATCTGCATGACCAGCGCCATTTCCGACAAAGTAGCCTGTCTTACAGTTAAGGGTAAAGAGATAGGTTCCATCTGGCTTGTAGAGGTTGTAATAACCATTGCTGTTAACGATATTGACACGTTCAAGGATATATTGGTCTCCAGTGATATAGCCACGTGATCGTGAAGTCGCTAGAATTTGTTCCAAGACACCATCCGCAAAATCCCAGGCAGAGTTGTTACTATCATCAATAGCAGACTGGTTATAGGCAACACGACTGGCACTTCTTTGAACAGCAACACCCGCACTTGATAGACCCATATTGACTTTGCTACGAGAACTTCTAGTCTCATTTGAGGCAGCATTTGAACTACTTGGGCTTGTCTCACTAGTCGTATTTGAGCTTGTTTGACTAGTGCTTGAGCTACTAGTTTCACTTGAACTTGAGCTAGAAGTACTTGTTTGCTGGCTCTTACCAAGGCTGATAGCCTTATCTAGCACTTTATCAAGCTCCGTATTTCCAGTTTTAATATCCGTAAATTTAGCATCCGATTTGGCTTTGGCATTGGTATCCAACACACCGTCCACAATAGCTGGTTTCTCAAATTGAGCATTGACATCTTGAATGGCCTTGATTTGCGTTGCTAGACTATCATACTTAGATTTGGCTAGCGTATGTTCACGACTACCTTCCAGTTTATCAAGCAAGGTTTTGAGTTGACTCAGTTTATCAAACTGGCTATTTTTCAAAGCCGTTTTATTACTATCTGTGTAGAAAGCATCATATAAATTATTAAATTCTTCCACTTCTGCCTGCGT
This sequence comes from Streptococcus sp. 1055, assembly GCF_013276815.1. NCBI lineage: Bacteria > Bacillati > Bacillota > Bacilli > Lactobacillales > Streptococcaceae > Streptococcus > Streptococcus sp. 1055. The sequence continues at coordinate 3,451 of NZ_VMLT01000076.1, forward strand.
GTTTGTGGTTGATTGAGAAGTCTGAATTTCCTTGGTCGAGCGATTCACTTGACGATAGACATAATAAGCACTGACACAGATAATTACTGATACAAGCGCCAAAGCGGTCAAAACAAAGCCTTTTTTGCTTTTCTTTTCTGAGTCTTCTTGTTCCAGACGAGAAAGGTTTTGCTCCTCTTCCACTTCTTCAGTCATTTCTGTTGGATTTTCATCCTCTAGCAATAGAGGATCCAAGCCTTGCTCCTCATCGTCCAGAGGCAAGGGTGGTAAGATGTCTTCAGAAGATGGAACTTCCTCCGAAGAAGCTTCTGACTCTTCTACAGCCTCACGCATCTCTTGAATTAAATCATCCAGACTCTGAGTTTCAACTAACTCCTCTTTTTTGTATTGGCGAGTCGCAAACTTATCCGCCTCAATTTCATCTCTGTGTTGCTTAACATACTTGTCCAAAATGGAATCCTCAGGCAAGACTCCTGCTTCCACTTCTTCATTTTTACGAATAGCTTGACCAACTGTTAGCTCTTTTGCTTCATCAAAATCAAATTGCGGTTCTTGGCCTTCTTTTTTATGACGATTTCGTCTTTTTTTACTCATGAGTATCCCTTTCTATTTTACCTCTTGCCGTTTGACACGCTGACCAAAATATTGATACAGATCCACTTTCAAGGTTCCGTTGTATAACTTACGCTTCTTATCTGCTTGGCTACCATACTTGCTTTCAAAGGCTTCATCACTAGTCAAGATAAATTTGCTCCAAGTTTTCAGTGGTGCAAATACTTGACCCATCTCAGCATAAAGCTTGGTCACTCCTGCATCATCTGATAAACGCTCCCCGTAAGGCGGATTGGAAATAATCACACCATTGATTTTATCGGAACGTAAATCCTGCACGCGCATCTGCTTAAAGGTAACATCTCCTGCAACACCAGCTGCCTGGGCATTGGCCTTAGCAATTTCCACCATGCGAGCATCAATATCACAGCCCATGATATCCAGCTCCAGCTCACGGTCTACTTTTTTAGCCGCTTCTGTACGCACTTCCTGAATCAAGCGATCGCTGACCCAGTTCCACTCCTCAAATGCAAAAGAGCGACGAAGTCCTGGCGCCATCTTTCGAGCAATCATAACTGCCTCAATACAGAAAGTCCCCGAACCACAGGTCGGATCAATCAAAGGCTTGTCTGGATACCAGTTGGAGAGTTGCAAAATAGCTGCTGCCATATTTTCCTTGATAGGAGCCCCACCCTTTTCCGTACGATAGCCACGTTTAAAGAGACTGGATCCTGTCGTATCAATCATGACAGTTGCCACATCTTTGAGAATAGAGACCTCAATCTTAAACTCTGGGCCATTCTCCATCAGAGGAACACCTTCTGGGCGAGCATAGTGTTTCTGCAATTTCTTGACAACAGCTTTCTTAGAAATAGCCTGAACACTGGGCTCATTGTGAAGTTTAGATTTAACACATTTGGCTTTTGAAATCGGGAACCGAGCTCCAAGTGGTAAATAATTTTCCCAATCTAGGGCGAAAACTCCCTGAAACAGCTCTTCAAAAGTCTTAGCTGGGAACGTTCCTACGATAATTTTGATACGATCTGCTGCCCGAAGCCAGAGGTTGGTTTCGATAATAGCTCTCACGTCTCCTTGAAAACGAACACGACCATTTTCAACCTGACAATCGTAGCCCAACTCTCGCACTTCTCGTCCTACAACAGCTTCAAGTCCTGCTGCCGCAGTTGCAATTAAATTAAATTCTTTTTTCATGTTACAGTCTTGTAAGACCTTTCTTTTGTTCACTTTAAAAAATGAGGTTGAGAAAATTTCTCAGCCCCAACCTATATGCAATTTTCTATAAGCCATGTTTTGTTCCAGAAGTGACTAGGACCACTTCCTTCGATAATCATCTGTCTACCACTAACAGCTCCAGCTGATAGCAGTCAGAATACTACGTTCGTTTCCGTGTACTCCATGCCCCGACCAAAATTTGGGTTGCTAGCTTGAGGGGTTTACCGCGTTCCACTCTCTCCGTTTCCAGAAAGACTCCGTCACTGTGGCACTTTCAAGCCTACTCTGACCTATCAAAAGACTTAGCCATTTCAACTGCCGTAACGATTTCTCGTCCCTAGGCTTATGGTTTCGCCTAGCACAAACACTACAGGCATCACAGCCTGTGCTAGCATGGACTTTCCTCATGAGAAGCAATTCTCCTCACGCGATTATCCAAAAATTGCATGTAACAAGACCTGAATTACAAATCAGTATTGTCTAAAATTTGTTTACCGAATACTTCTTTTTCAAGACGATTCAAGCGTTTCAAAATATCAAAATTCGTCATAGAAGATGAAGCAGCCACATCAATTGGATCTGGGTGACTAGGACTTGGAGCCGAGCTCACTTGCGGTTTACGAGTTAATTCTTCCTTCAAATCCGCAATTTCCTGACGAAGTGACTTGACCAAGGCAGCATAGGTTTCATAGTCCTTGATGACATCGTCTAAAAACTCATCAACTTCTACCTTGCTATACCCACGAACTTCACGTCCAAACTCTTGTTCAAAAATATCTTTCGCTGAAAAAATAATACTTGCCATGTCTCTCTCCATTCTCGCTTGCTAGTATTATTATATAAAAAAAGGCAAACAAAAATCAAGGTCAAAGCTTCAATTTTCGGAAAAATTTTCAGCAAGTTCATTTAATTGATCAAATGTTAATCTCTTTATAAAATAGTCCTCTTGATTTTTCATCTTTTGGTAAAAATAAGCTAGTTTCGTTTCATTTTCTTCATCATAAAAAAGATAGGAACTGTTCGTATTTTCCAGTAAAAACTGCTGGTAGTCTCTTAACTGCCCCTTGTGTTCATAGCGAGGATAGGCATATTTGACAAAGTCTACTTGCTTAAAACGACTCAGTTTCATCTGATTGCCTTCATTCCAATTTTCCCCATGGGTTTCAAAAGCAAAAATGGTCGCCAACTGGAAACCGTACTCGGTTTTCATCTCCTGAGCAACCTCTAAAACCCAATATTCAAAACCCAAAGTCCCTGTAAATACAAGCCAAGTCACCCCATCTGCTGCCATAGCCTCTAAATCTTTACGTATCGCTTTTTTAATCAATTTAAGACGAGGATCCTTGTCAGAAAACAAACCCAAATCAAAAGCAGAATAGCCTAAAACCAAAGCTGTAGCCATTTTTAACCCTTTCTGTGCAAATTTATGATATAATATGGTATATAAATGAAATTTAGGAGATTATAAAATGAAAAAAATATATATACTTGATTTTTTAAATTTAGCTATTTCCTTCCTAATTTGTAGATGGTTTTTTATGGAATACCTTTACTTCCAATTCATCTCTATCTTTAGTTTTCCTACCGGTGGCTCTGATTTCTGGAGACCTCTATTCATCATTCTAATTCTAACATTGTTTTTATTCACTTTCCTAAGATCTAGCTATACGCACAGACTTGATACTAGATTGATAAGAATATCTTATTTTCTTTACTGTTTAATTCTTGTTTATTCGCTACTTTTTAAAAATTTAGGTATTCAGGGAGTTAACTTTAATCTCGTTGAGTTTATCAAAGATTCACTTTTAATTGATTCAACAATTCCTCTTTTAAATATTGTAATTTTTATCCCAATAGGAGGATTATTTAAATTTAATTTTAAAACAGTCATGCGTTTTATCTTTTTCATAACAATAATAGAAACCTCACAATATGTATTTCATCTCGGATTCTTTGATATAGGAGATATATTTACAAACACAATAGGTTTTATAATTGGAAGCAATATCCATGATAGCAGATTAGGAAAAAAGATAATTCATTACATAAAATAAAACTACAAATCTTAGATATTCTATTTACATTCCTTTAAAATCAGAAAGAGCATCATTTTTTATAATATGTACTAATGATAGGCATTTGTTTAAAGTATATATTTAAATTCCGATGTTTATTACGCAAACTGTCAACAAAACATGTAAACTTTGATTTTAAAGAAGGCCAGGTGAAAACTCATAGTAAACAGAAAACAAAAGAACTAAGCACAGTTTGAATAGTATCCTTTTTCGAGGTTGTAGATAATACTGACAAAATCAGTAACAAATCTATGAAAATATCTACTACCTATATTGCTTTTTAATTTTATAAAAGCATCAATTTTAAGAGAAAACAAATATTTCAATAATAAACCGTATATGATCAAAGATTTTAAAATCGTGATAATATACGGTTTTCTGATTGTAAAGATTTTTTACCAAACTTATTTTTAATTGATAATAATTCACTTATTATTACCAAATTCTCTTTAAAAGTATGTTTTAAAATAACTTATATCTATTCAATCTTTATAATCCATCACAAAATACTTTTCTACATCAAAACTCACAAAGAAACTATAGTAAATTGAAATAAGATGAGGATAAATCATTTGAGGCATTCAAATTAATTTCTAACAATGCTTTAGAAATTATGTTGTACTATTCTAGTTTCATTTTACTATAAAAACCAATTGATATGATTAGTAAGGAAGAGTATTAAACTAAAAAATTATAAAATAGTTAATAAAAGACTTATCCAAATAAATACTCAATTAATAAGCCACACTACCTGAAATATTATATAAACCTCTATCCTCAGTATTGAAATATAATCCATAAGTACCTGAATTTAGATCAACACTAATTGTTCCACTAGTTTTTCCATAATAAACAGATGATGCATATATTTTACCACCAATCCATGAACGACTCACAACAGAAACTCTAAACCCTACGTTCCCACTCCCAGGTCTAGGAGTTTGGTTATGATTAACAGTATAGGTTCTTCTACGGTTAGTGTACCAAGCTTGTATTGAATATTTACCTCTTATTCCCTGTCCATTATAAGTAATCGCAGTTGCTGCATGCACTACATTTGCTATCAACAGAATCCATAAAAAGCCAATAGATAGTATCCGAATAATGTCTTTCATAGAGATTCCTTCAAAATATATAAGTATGGAGATAATTTCAATCCCAAGTTTAATCAGTCTGTAGTTAATTACTAGAAGAATGTTCCGAATCAATAAAACAATAAAGCTAAAATCAAGCCTATATAATTACGACTCTAGATTATATCTTGTTTGTAAAGCGCTTTCGACATCATTATATAACATTTATAAAATTAAATCAAATGATATTTATATTTTTTATACTACGTTGTGATTCGAATGTGATAATGTCTTTAGTAAATCGAACGTGAAAATATCCCATTTGGTAGAATAGTCATATGAAAAGGATCCAACTGAATATGAATGAAGCGAAAAAATATCTTGTGATAAAAGCTATAGTCATTTTTAACCCTTTCTGTGCAAATTTATGGTATAATAAAGTGATATTATTGCACCAATAAGGAGAATTATGGTCAACTATCCACATAAACTTTCATCACAAAAAAGACAAACATCTCTTTCTCAACCCAAAAATTTCGCAAATCGAGGAATGTCTTTTGAAAAGATGATCAATGCTACCAACGACTACTATTTGTCTCAGGGCTTGGCTGTTATACACAAGAAACCAACCCCTATTCAAATCGTACGAGTGGACTATCCACAACGAAGTCGTGCCAAGATTGTTGAAGCCTATTTTCGACAAGCTTCAACGACGGACTATTCTGGCGTTTATAATGGATATTACATCGACTTTGAAGCCAAGGAAACAAAACAAAAACGTGCGATTCCGATGAAAAATTTTCATCCACATCAGATTCAGCATATGGAACAAGTCCTTGCCCAACAAGGAATCTGCTTTGTCCTTCTTCACTTTTCTTCTCAGCAAGAAACCTACTTATTGCCGGCATTCGATTTGATTCGCTTCTATCATCAAGATAAGGGACAAAAATCAATGCCACTTGGATATATTCGAGAATATGGATATGAAATCAAGGCTAGTGCCTTCCCTCAAATTCCTTATCTCAATGTTATCAAAGAATATTTATTAGGTGGTAAAACAAGATGAACAAACCAACGATTCTGCGCCTAATCAAGTATCTGGGCATTAGCTTCTTAAGCTTGGTTATCGCAACCATCGTCTTAGGCGGAGGAGTTTTTTTCTACTACGTTAGCAAGGCTCCTACCCTATCCGAGAGTAAACTAGTTGCAACAACTTCTAGTAAAATCTACGACAATAAAAATCAACTCATTGCCGACTTGGGTTCTGAACGCCGCGTCAATGCCCAAGCTAATGATATTCCCACAGATTTGGTTAAGGCAATCGTTTCTATCGAAGACCATCGCTTCTTCGACCACAGGGGGATTGATACCATCCGTATCCTGGGAGCTTTCTTGCGCAATCTGCAAAGCAATTCCCTCCAAGGTGGATCAACTCTCACCCAACAGTTGATTAAGTTGACTTACTTTTCAACCTCGACTTCCGACCAGACTATTTCTCGTAAGGCTCAGGAAGCTTGGTTAGCGATTCAGTTAGAACAAAAAGCAACCAAGCAAGAAATCTTGACCTACTATATAAATAAGGTCTACATGTCTAATGGCAACTATGGAATGCAGACAGCCGCTCAAAACTACTATGGTAAAGACCTCAATAATTTAAGTTTACCTCAGTTAGCCTTGCTGGCTGGAATGCCTCAGGCACCAAACCAATATGACCCCTATTCACATCCAGAAGCAGCCCAAAACCGCCGAAACTTGGTCTTATCTGAAATGAAAAATCAAGGCTACATCTCTGCTGAACAGTATGAGAAAGCAGTCAACACACCAATTACTGATGGACTACAAAGTCTCAAATCAGCAAGTAATTACCCTGCTTACATGGATAATTACCTCAAGGAAGTCATCAATCAAGTTGAAGAAGAAACAGGCTATAACCTGCTCACAACTGGGATGGATGTCTACACAAATGTAGACCAAGAAGCTCAAAAACATCTGTGGGATATTTACAATACAGACGAATACGTTGCCTATCCAGACGATGAATTGCAAGTCGCTTCTACCATTGTCGATGTTTCTAACGGTAAAGTCATTGCCCAGCTAGGAGCACGACATCAGTCAAGTAATGTTTCCTTCGGAATTAACCAAGCAGTGGAAACAAACCGCGACTGGGGATCAACTATGAAACCGATCACAGACTATGCTCCTGCCTTGGAGTACGGTGTCTACGATTCAACTGCTACTATCGTTCACGATGAGCCCTATAACTATCCTGGGACAGATACCCCTGTCTATAACTGGGATAGGGGCTACTTTGGCAACATCACCTTGCAATACGCCCTGCAACAATCGCGAAACGTCCCAGCCGTGGAAACGCTAAACAAGGTCGGACTCAACCGCGCCAAGACTTTCCTAAATGGTCTCGGAATCGACTACCCAAGTCTTCACTACTCAAATGCCATTTCAAGTAACACAACCGAATCAGACAAAAAATATGGAGCAAGTAGTGAAAAGATGGCTGCTGCTTACGCTGCCTTTGCAAATGGTGGAACTTACTATAAGCCAATGTATATCCATAAAGTCGTCTTTAGTGATGGGAGTGAAAAAGAGCTCTCTAATGTCGGAACTCGTGCCATGAAGGAAACGACAGCCTATATGATGACCGACATGATGAAAACAGTCTTGACTTATGGAACTGGACGAAATGCCTATCTTGCTTGGCTCCCTCAGGCTGGTAAAACAGGAACCTCTAACTATACAGACGAGGAAATTGAAAACCACATCAAGACCTCTCAGTTTGTAGCACCTGATGAACTATTTGCTGGCTATACGCGTAAATATTCAATGGCTGTATGGACAGGCTATTCTAACCGTCTGACACCACTTGTAGGCAATGGCCTTACGGTCGCTGCCAAAGTTTACCGCTCTATGATGACCTACCTGTCTGAAGGAAGCAATCCAGAGGATTGGAATATACCAGATGGTATCTATCGAAATGGGCAGTTTGTTTTCCAAAATGGAGCAAGACCGACTTGGACTGAAACAACATCCCAATCATCTTCAACCGAAAACTCCTCAACAAGTACAGAAGGCTCTACTAGCCTAGCACCAACTACAAGTCCTGATGCTAGTAATAATAGTCAAAATCAAGCACCAGCCACAAGTCCTGATGCTAGTACCAATGGTCAAAACCAAGCACCAAATACACCCGGAGCCAATCAAACTCCAGCTCCACAGACCCCTCAACAACAACCACAACAGTAAACGAAAAATCCTGAGAACTCTAAACTCAGGATTTTGTCATTTTCAAAATGAAATACAGAGGTCAAGTACATTTTCCCATAATAAAACGCATACGACCAAGGATTTTCTGTACTGACCCCAAAAGTTAGACAATTAATTTATCCAAAGGATTTAGTTCTGTATTGTACAGGACTGAGTCCTTTTAGTTTTACCTTAATTCGTTTATTGTTGTAGTAATCAATATAGTCTATAATGGCTTGTTCCAATTGCTTAAGCGACTGAAATGACTTCTCATAACCATAAAACATCTCCGATTTCAGAATGCCAAAGAAGGACTCCATCATGCCGTTGTCTGGGCTGTTGCCCTTGCGTGACATGGATGCTTGAATTCCCTTACTCTCTAGGAACCGATGATAAGAATCGTGTTGATATTGCCAGCCTTGGTCACTATGGAGAATCGTATTCTCATAGCGCTTCTCTTTGAATGCCTGTTCCAACATTGTTTGTACTTGTTCTAAGTTGGGTGAAGTTGAAAGATTATAGGCGATAATTTCACTATTAAAGCCATCTAAAACTGGTGATAAGTAAAGCTTTTGAGTACTTGCTGGAATGGCAAATTCTGTCACATCTGTGTAGCACTTTTCCATTGTTTTAGAGCCTTCAAATTGACGTTGAATGAGATTCTCTGCTTTCTTACCAACGTCTCCTTTATGAGAAGAATATTTTCGTTTCTGTCGCATTTTAGCTTGTAAATTGAGTACTTTCATCAAGCCTTGAACTCTTTTATGATTTACTAGATAACCACGATTTCTTAGTTCTAAATAAATCCGACGATAAGCATAATTTCCCTTGTGTTCGATAAAGATGGATTGAATTTCAGCTTTAAGCTCTTGGTCCTTATCTGGTTTATCTAGCTGTTTCAAGTGATAGTAGTAGGTCGAACGAGCTAGTTTAATGGC
>NZ_VMLT01000077.1:0-7342 GCF_013276815.1 Streptococcus sp. 1055
TGCTCAGACGGCTTTGTCGGGTGATTTGAATCTTCTAAAGCAGACAGTTACCAATGATATAAGCTCCAAGCAAAGGCAACTTAAAACTGACATTTCCAAACAAGTTCAAGCTCTCGGTCAGATAAAGAATGACTTGGCTGGAGTCAGAAGCTCTCAGGCAAGATATGAAGAGACGACTAAAGGCAGGCTAACTGCACTGACGAACAGAATGGAAGGGAAAGCTAACAAATCAGAAGTCAGGCAAACAGCAGAGACTCTGACGAGTCAGATAGACCGTATACAAGAAGAGAGCTCTACTCGTATTTCAACAATGACCTCTCGTTTTAATCAGCGCGCTGATGCGCTTGATGCTGGAGTGAGGCGTTTGACTGAAGGTCTCAGAACCAAAGCGGATATCAGCTCCCTCAACGTGACTGCTGAGAATATCCGGCAATCTGTGAAGAGTCTTGAGACAGACACGCAGAACAAACTAAATCAGAAGCTTAGTACGGCTGAATTTGAGGTGCAGGCTGGCTCTATCCGCCAGGAAATCCTTCGGTCAACCGAGGGCAAGGCAGATAAGACCTTAGTTGTGGCTGAAGCTGGAAAATTGCGAGAAGAATTTTCAAATATGCAAGTTGGTGGTCGGAACTATTATCGTGATTCCGAGAAAATTCAACAGTCTCGTTTTGGTTTTGTGTTTGATAATCTAGATCCCTATCTTTCAAAGTCCGATATTGGGACAACTTGGACTCTCTCGTTTGATTGTAAACTCGATGAAGTTGATGGTTCTTTTCCTTTCCATATGTCGCATGGTGGGGCGAATGGCTTTGGTATAGAGGGACAAAAAGAGTTCACTGCGACTAGGGAGTGGCAGCGATTTAGGCTTACAGGTTCGGTATTTTTTAAAGAGGATGCGCCCTCTGAATCCAAGCTACAGATGACCCTATTCAATTCAGATTTAGGATACGGAGGAACTCTTTTCATTCGTAGGATTAAACTTGAAAAAGGTACCCTAGCGACAGACTGGAGTCCAGCGCTTGAAGACACCAATGGTCTCATCACACAAGCTAAGGCTAGCTTTGAGCGAACAGCGCAGGAATTGCGAACGGATTTGTCGGCTGTTCAGGCCTATGTTACTCAAGATGGTCAAAGACAGGAAAGCTTACAGCGCTATACTCGTGAGGAGAGCGCGAGACAAGCAAGAGCAGTTCGTGAGCAGATATCCAGAGATTATGTAGGGAAATCAAGCTATCAAGAAGATGTGGAGGGGATTCATCGGAGAATTGAAGGAGTTAAAACGAGTGCGAATAGAGAAATAACTAGCCAAATAGCTAGCTATCGTCAATCTGCCGACGGGACATTTAGGGATATTTCAAGCCGAATAACAACTTATAAGCAGGATATGACCAGGGACATTGCGAACCTATCCCATCAACTGGCAGGTAAGGTAGAGACTACTGACTTCCAGCGTGTGAGGGAGAGTAGTCAACTCTATGAGCGGATTCTGGGTAATACTGAAAATGGAATTGCGGATAAGGTTGCTCGCATGGCTATGACCAATCAACTGTTTCAGGTTGAGGTTGGGAAATATAGTGTAAGCGGCCCTAACCTCATTAAGAATAGTGATTTTAAAAATGATACGAATAAATGGGTCTCAACTCAAAATTTAGGAAGATTGGTTAAGCATAGCTTTTATCACAACGGGCAGAAAGACCTTATGCGTTTAAGCAATGCAACTAAAAACAAAAACTTTTTGTCTAGTCACCGTTTTAATCTTGAACGAAATACTGACTATGTACTGAATTTTAGAGGATTTAACAACAGTGCTCTAGCAAGCTATGATGTTTATATTTTGGGACGAAGAGCAGGCGAGAGCGATGGATTCACAATCTTTAAGAAAGTTGTTAGCAGCAAGAAACTATCTACCTCTAGATGCGAAGATGTCTCAGTAACTTTTAATTCCGGAGAAATGGATAATGCTTACATTCGTTTTGAGAACAATGGCTCATCATCAGGAACAGCTGATTTGTATATTACAGAAGTTGACTTGTACAAAGGTTATAAACCTAGAACATGGCAACCACATCCAGAAGATGCAGTCGCAGATGCGAATAAGAAGCTTGAAGCAACGCAAACAAAAATGACTCAACTAGCTGGCTCCTGGTTGGTTCAAAACATCAACAGTGCAGGTGATTTGATTTCGGGTATCAATCTAGGAGCCAATGGACATAATCGTCTTTCTGGGAAATTAACCCATATAACAGGCGAGACCCTGATTGACAGAGCAGTCATCAAGTCTGCCATGGTTGATAAGTTGAAGACAGCTAATTTTGAATCAGGTTCAGTAACGACAGCTGTTTTAGCTGCCGAAGCGGTCACAGCTGATAAGGTAAAGTTTGATCATGCCTTTATTCAAAAACTTATTGCCAACGACGCCTTTATTGGAGAACTAACTTCTAAACGTATCTTTGCGACTAAGATTGAATCAGTTGTGAATCGCTCGACTTTCTTAGAAGCTTATCAGGGTCAAATAGGAGGGTTTACAATTGGTCGTTTTGCTCAAGGAAGAGGTCGCTGGATTTCTGGTGTCAACCAATTCTCGGTCGGCATGGGAAACGGCGAAGGCGGAAGCTACAATGGCGAAAATACCGCATTTTGGGCGAACTGGGGTTACAGTTGGAACAGTCCTGGCCCCAATGCTTGGTATGTGACAACGTTAGGAAACATGCATTGCCGAAACGGAGCAAATTTCCACGGTAGGGTTGACTTTTCGGATTCATCGAGAGCAAACTTCTATGGGAATACTACTTTTTCTCGTTCTCCTGTGTTTTTAAATGGTATCGAACTTGGAAGTAAAGACGTCTTTGGTGATGGTTGGAATCCCAAAGGCGGAAGGAATGCGGTTGTTTGGTGGAATCAGGTCGGTAGTGGTAGCGTGAAGTATTGGATGGAACAAAAATCAGACAGACGCTTAAAAGAGAACATCACAGATACAGCTGTGAAAGCCTTGGACAAAATCAACAGATTAAGAATGGTTGCATTTGATTTCATCGAAAGTAAGAAACATGAGGAGATTGGTCTAATAGCTCAAGAGGCTGAAACCATCGTTCCAAGAATTGTCTCACGAGATCCTGAGAATCCAGATGGCTATCTACATATAGACTATACCGCTTTAGTTCCTTACTTAATCAAGGCCATTCAAGAATTAAATCAAAAAATAGAAAAAATGGAGAACAGACATGGATAATCACACAATCGACAAGCTAGTCGCTGAGTCGCTCGTCGACCGTTTGGCTGATATCGAATTGAACTATGCGCATTTAAATGTACACCATAGGCTGGCTTTGGCTGAATTACAGGCCTTTAAGGCGGTGCTGGAATATGACCCAGCGCTTAAAGAACTTTTTGACGAAACGCAAGCGAAAATGAAAGGAAATAAGGAATGAATTACGAAGTAGCAATCAATCCCTACTTGAAAGGTGGGGAAAATGTAACAGTTGTCGCAATCAAGATGGAAAACAAGGGGCGCTATTCTTATGAGCAGTGCGAATTGCCAGGTGACCATACACAGGATAGTGAGGACGCCCTTATCCAAGCGGTTTTGGAATTGGTTCGCACCGAACTGGACCCAACAAGCGCCATTGTCAAGAACCAAGAACAACTGGCTAAGACGACGGAAGCGCTGGAGAGAGCCAACCAGCTCATGGATGGCATGCAGAAGGTCAATCTCCAGAATGCTCAGGATATTGAGGATATCTTAGCGCGATTGGAAGAGCTGGAAGCTCAAGGAGAGTCTGACCAGGAGGAGACCGACGAGGACACCCCTCAGGTTACGGACACAGAAAACCAAGCTGAAGAAGCACAACCAACCCCAGCGGTAGAAGATAAGAAAGAAAGCGAGAAAGAAGATGACATTTCTGAAACGACAAACCAAGAGAGCCCTAGTGAAGACAATGGAGGTAGCAGCAATGAGTAAGATTACACTAGACCAAGCCAAAATCGACATGTACATCAACCTACTGGAACGTGGAGCAGTTGACTTTTCATGGGTACATAAACGCTGGAAAGACCGTGTGCGCAAGGAATTGAAGCGACGTGGTTTGAGCCATCTGGCAAACTAGCGAGGTGTTTATGACAGAGATTGAGCACTTATTGATTCGGTTTCTCTTTTCTCTGATTCCTGTGGTTGTCTTGTACTTTTCCATGAAGGACAGGGCAACCAAGCAGGAAAATCGCATGACAGCCATAGAAAAAGACATTGAGAACTTACGCGAATTTCGAATGTCGGCTAACAAAAGACTGGATAACCATGACGAACAAAACAAGGCTATTCTGGTGCTGGCTGAACAGGTCAAATCGCTAGGTGAAGATGTGAGAGAACTGAAAACCTTGATACAAAGTAAACAGTAAAGAAAGAGGTGCAGAATGGTCTGTAATCTCAATATGACCAATCTCGCACAGATTGACGGCGGTCACCTGATTAAGCAAGGGGACTTGGCTTCCACCTTTGGTTTTGCCCTCTTAGACGAAGACTACCAAGTCATCTCCTCTCTGGAAGGGGAGCAGGCGCTGATCAGTCTGACCAAGGAGGGCTACCAGTGGAAGAAGCAGGTAGCTGTTACCAGTCAAGGTGTGAGTTTCCATCTGGACGCTATCTTGCCGATTGGGAGTTATCGCTTGGAAATCACGGCTGGAGGCTATGTTTTCCCTAGTGATAAATCTGTCCATATCAAGATAGTCGCCTCAGATAAGGAATTGGTTACAGAAGAAGTCCATGCTTTAAAAGAGCTGGATATTGCAAAAGAAGTCGAAAAACAGCTTGCAGGTAGAACTGTAGGCGAGAGCCCAGTAGGTCAGGAATTGCCAGACCTGCTCTTTTATTACAATTTAGGAAAGGTGTAACACAAAATGGATACTACAAAATTAACAGCATTCGCACAGGCAGTGGGGGAAGATAACAAAAAGGTAAACGAAGAGCTGAAAACGAAAGTCAGCACGTCTGACATGAACCAAGCAATTACCCGTGCTAAATCCGAGGTTAAGGCTGAAATCTTGGGTGAAGGTACCCCTGAGAATTTGGACACACTGAAAGAAATCGCAGAAAAAATCACAAGTATGGGACAAGATGAAAATAGCGCACTTCTTGGCAAAGTAACTGAAGTCAGCGGACGTGTAGACCAGATTGCCAACCTTGACTTGGTCGCAACCTATAACGCAGCGAAAGCGTGAGTGCTATGAGTAACCTTGAAAATCTAGCAAGAGCAATCGGTGAGGATGTCAAGGCTATCAAAGAAGACTCAGAGCTAAAGGATAGGGAGGTTAAGAAAAGACTGGACACCCTTGAGAGTAGACCGAAAGTCCATCCAGAAACCCTCGTTACAAAAGCGGAGCTGGAAGAGAAAGGCTACTTGACCTCCCACCAAGACTTGTCTACTTATGCCCAAAAATGGGAGTTGTACAATGATATCCCCATCAAGGCTAGGATTTCCGCCTTAGAAAATCGTCCATCATTCGATACGCTGACACCGACTCAACGGGATAGCTTAAAAGGGGATAATGGGCATAGTTTGAATGCCAGCGTTCGTATTGAGGGTTCTTATAAGAATGGCTCTACTAGCCGATTGAATTTGTTTGCGGATGTATTCTACGATGGCGAAGCAGTCACGAGCGGCTATACTCTTGATTATTACTACCGTGGTTTTGGCTATACAAACTGGCGTTCTTTGAGAAATCAGACCCCTGATTCAGCAGGAAAATTTGGCACATGGAGTGCTTCTCAGCGTTCTGGTGGTTGGTTTGAAGTTCGCATTGAAGTGAATTACAGAGGATTGAGAGCCTCTGCTTTTACCCATTTGGATAATGTCAACGATGGTGAACAAGGGCGAAGTGGAGTTCCAGGTCAGAACATTGTCAATCAGAACGGTTCGCAGGCACTCAACTATTGGGCCGGTACGCAAGAGCAGTACGATGCTATTACTACCAAAGACCCTCACACGATTTACGATATTTTTAAGTAGGTGAAGCTATGAGAGATAGAGTAAGAATCATGTTAGGAAGTAGAGAGATTGTCAAGCGCTATATTGGCGATAGGTTGGTGTGGTCGAGTGGACCGTCATTATTATTGGAAGTGTTAAACACAAGAATGTGGCAGTACTGGGGTGGGTACAATATTGATATTAAAGGTAATGATATTAAGGTTGCTGCTATACGATATGTACAACTCAATAATAGCAAATTAATAAGAATTCAGGCTGATATGTATAACCGAGGAGTCATATATCTAACTGGTACAAACTTAAGGGAGTATATAGGTAGCGTTAATGTTAAGTTTTATAGAGAATAGAAAGGAAACAACACATGACACAATTTAATGAATTTATTATCGCTTTTGCGACAGGCTTTTTAGCAGTAGCAGTAGGCAGTATCGTGAAAATGGTGAAAGACTATCTTTTGCGTAAAGGCGGAGAGAAAGCGGTAATCATCGCTGAAATCCTAGCCAAGAATGCAGTGAATGCCGTGGAGCAGGTGGCTGCTGAGACAGGTTATAAAGGTGATGAAAAGCTAGAGCAAGCTCGTGATAAAGTTAGAGCTGAGCTGACCAAATATAATATCAGTATGACCAATAAGGACTTGGATACCTTTGTGGAGTCAGCCGTGAAACAGATGAACGACGCTTGGAAAGGACAAGAGTAATGGATATCGATACAAGCAGACTACGTACAGGCTTGCCACAAGTAGGCTATGCGCCATATCGACAAGTGCACGCTCACTCTACGGGGAACCGTAATTCTACCGCTCAAAATGAGGCAGACTACCACTACAGAAAGAACCCTGAGCTTGGTTTCTTCTCTCATGTGGTTGGTAACGGTCGTGTCCTGCAGGTCGGTCCTGTAAATAATGGTGCCTGGGACGTTGGGGGCGATTGGAATGCGGAAAGCTATGCGGCAGTTGAATTGATTGAAAGCCATTCAACTAAAGAAGAGTTCATGACAGACTACCGTCTCTATATCGAACTCTTACGCAATCTAGCAGATGAAGCAGGTTTGCCGAAAACGCTTGATACAAGCAGTTTGGAAGGTATCAAAACACATGAATACTGTACCAATAACCAACCAGACAACCATTCAGACCACGTTGACCCGTATCCTTATCTTGCCAAATGGGGCATTAGCCGTGAACAGTTCAAGCAGGATATTGAAAGTGGCTTGACAATTGAAACAGGTTGGAAGAAGAACGATATAGGCTATTGGTATGTACACTCAGACGGCTCTTATCCAAAAGACAAGTTTGAGAAGGTCAACGGCACCTGGTATTACTTCGACGGCTCAGGCTACATGCTTGCGAGAGGGGAGGAGAGCCG
>NZ_VMLT01000078.1:0-5014 GCF_013276815.1 Streptococcus sp. 1055
TTAAGTGATAAAGTCGGGTGTTCAAGAAAAGTCTGAATCTCCTTTTCACTTGGTGTGAGTGTTATACTTGCCATAGTTTCTATTGTACCACAAAAGCAGGCAAATTTGTAAAAACTGACAAAATTAGCGAATTTTGGTATAATATCGTGAGGTGAATTTTATGGCAAATCTAAATCGATTCAAATTTACATTCGGGAAAAAATCATTAACCTTGACAAGCGAACATGATAACCTTTTTATGGAGGAAATCGCCAAGGTTGCGACAGAAAAATACCAAGCAATTAAAGAACAAATGCCTAGCGCAGATGATGAAACAATCGCTCTTTTGTTGGCAGTCAACTGTTTGTCAACTCAACTCAGCCGTGAGATTGAATTTGACGATAAGGAGCAAGAGTTAGAAGAACTCCGTCACAAGCTTGTGACTTGTAAGCAAGAACAGAGCAAGATTGAGGATTCCTTATGATTTCACTCCTTCTTCTATTGGTCTTGGCTTGGGGATTCTATATCGGCTATCGGAGAGGCCTGCTCTTGCAGGTCTATTACCTGATTTCAGCTATGGCATCGGCTTTTATGGCTGGCCAGTTTTACAAGGGACTGGGAGAGCAATTCCATTTATTACTCCCTTATGCAAACCCGCAGGAAGGTCAGGGGACTTTCTTCTTCCCATCGGATCAACTCTTTCAGTTGGATAAGGTCTTTTACGCAGGGATTGGCTACTTGTTGGTATTTGGGATTGTCTATAGCATAGGTCGTTTGCTTGGTCTCCTCTTACACTTACTTCCTAGTAAAAAACTGGGGGGCAAGTTGTTCCGAGTTTCAGCAGGGATCTTGTCCATGTTGGTGACCTTATTTGTCTTGCAAATGGCCTTGACCATCTTGGCGACCATCCCCATGGCAGCTATACAAAATCCTCTTGAAAAGAGTATCGTTGCAAAACACATCATCCAGAGCATACCAGTAACAACCAGTTGGCTCAAACAAATCTGGGTGACAAATTTAATCGGATAAAAAGGGCAGGAGTTTTCCTAGCCCTTTGTTTACAGATTGACTAGAATCTATCAGAATGTAAAAAGCTAATACACCTAGACATTCAAAGACAAGGAAATAAAGATGAATAAGAAAATATTAGAAACATTAGAGTTCAATAAGGTCAAGGCTTTGTTTGAACCCCATTTGTTGACCGAGCAGGGCTTGGAGCAATTGAGACAGCTGGCTCCGACTGCCAAAGCAGATAAAATCAAACAGGCTTTTGCTGAGATGAAGGAAATGCAGGCTCTCTTTGTCGAGCAACCGCATTTTACCATTCTCGCAACCAAGGAAATAGCAGGAGTCTGCAAGCGCTTGGAGATGGGAGCAGACCTCAATATTGAGGAGTTCCTACTATTGAAGCGCGTGCTTCTTGCCAGCCGAGAACTTCAAAGTTTTTACGCCAATCTGGAAAATGTCAGCTTGGAAGAATTAGCTCTTTGGTTTGAGAAATTACATGATTTTCCTCAATTACAAGGAAATCTTCAGGCCTTTAATGATGCAGGTTTCATTGAAAATTTTGCCAGTGAAGAATTGGCGCGCATCCGTCGAAAAATCCATGACAGCGAGAGTCAGGTCCGCGATGTCTTGCAAGATTTGCTCAAGCAAAAAGCGCAGATGTTGACAGAAGGGATTGTTGCCAGCAGAAATGGTCGTCAGGTTTTACCTGTCAAAAACACCTACCGTAATAAGATTGCAGGTGTTGTTCATGATATTTCTGCTAGTGGAAACACCGTCTACATCGAACCCCGTGAGGTGGTCAAACTGAGCGAAGAAATTGCCAGTTTGCGAGCAGATGAGCGTTATGAAATGCTTCGCATTCTCCAAGAAATTTCTGAGCGTGTTCGCCCTCATGCGGCTGAGATTGCCAATGATGCTTGGATTATCGGCCATCTGGACTTGATTCGTGCCAAGGTCCGCTTTATCCAAGAAAGACAAGCAGTCGTACCTCAGCTATCAGAAAATCAAGAGATTCAACTGCTCCATGTCTGCCATCCTCTGGTCAAAAATGCCGTCGCCAATGATGTCCATTTTGGCCAAGATTTAACAGCCATTGTCATTACAGGTCCCAATACAGGTGGGAAGACCATCATGCTTAAAACTCTGGGCTTGACACAGGTTATGGCTCAGTCAGGTTTGCCGATTTTAGCAGATAAGGGAAGTCGTGTTGGTATTTTTGAAGAAATCTTTGCCGATATTGGTGATGAGCAATCTATTGAGCAGAGCTTGTCTACCTTCTCTAGCCATATGACCAATATTGTGGATATTCTTGGCAAGGTTAACCAACATTCACTTTTACTCTTGGATGAGTTGGGAGCTGGTACAGACCCTCAAGAAGGAGCTGCTCTTGCCATGGCTATTCTGGAAGACCTTCGCCTGCGTCAAGTCAAGACAATGGCTACTACTCACTATCCGGAACTAAAGGCCTATGGTATTGAGACAGCCTTTGTTCAAAATGCCAGCATGGAGTTTGAGACTGCAACTCTTCGCCCGACTTATCGCTTTATGCAGGGTGTTCCTGGCCGAAGCAATGCCTTCGAAATTGCCAAACGTCTAGGCCTATCTGAAGTTATCGTAGGGGATGCCAGTCAGCAGGTTGATCAGGACAATGATGTCAATCAGATTATTGAACAACTGGAAGAGCAGACGCTGGAAAGCCGTAAACGTTTGGATAATATCCGTGAGGTGGAGCAAGAAAATCTCAAGATGAACCGTGCTCTTAAAAAACTTTACAATGAGCTCAATCGTGAAAAGGAAACCGAGCTTAATAAGGCACGTGAACAGGCTGCTGAGATTGTGGACATGGTCCTAAGTGAAAGTGACCAGATTCTCAAAAATCTCCACAGTAAATCTCAACTCAAGCCCCATGAAATCATTGAAGCCAAGGCCAAGCTGAAAAAATTGGCTCCTGAAAAAGTGGACTTGTCTAAAAACAAGGTCCTTCAAAAGGCCAAGAAAAAACGTGCTCCAAAGGTGGGAGATGATATTGTTGTTCTCAGTTATGGACAGCGTGGTACCTTGACCAGTCAACTCAAGGACGGCCGTTGGGAAGCCCAAGTTGGTTTGATCAAGATGACCTTGGAAGAGAAAGAGTTTGACCTTATTCAAGCCCAGCAAGAAAAGCAAGTCAAGAAGAAACAGGTCAATGTTGTGAAACGAACTTCTGGTCGTGGTCCACAAGCCAGACTGGATCTTCGAGGCAAACGTTATGAAGAGGCTATGAATGAGCTAGATGCCTTTATCGACCAAGCCTTGCTTAACAATATGGCTCAAGTTGATATCATCCATGGTATCGGAACAGGAGTCATCCGTGAAGGTGTCACCAAATACCTACAAAGAAACAAGCATGTCAAGAGTTTCGGCTATGCCCCACAAAATGCTGGAGGCAGTGGTGCGACTATTGTGACTTTTAAAGGATAAGAAATATTTCGGAATTCATAAAGTAAAAACTGTTGGGTAAATTCCCAAACTAAGTTCCACCGCTAATCCAAGTGGAAGTTAGTCTGATAAAAATCCTAAAAACCAGTGGAAATCCGTGTCAGGGTAAGTTCCACTGGTTTTACTCATGCTTGATTTCATCGCTTTTGTAGCCAAAATGAATCGAAAAAAAGAGCGCACAAAATCCCCTCATCTGAAAGCGTTTCAGATTAAGTTCCGCTATGGTGGAAGTTAGTGTGAGACGTTTGAATGCGGTTAAAGATTAGTTTTTAGAACTTATGTTGGAGTAATTTAGACGACTGGCAGACGTCTTCTGCAGGTATTTTAGAAATGCCGAGAAGCTTAGGAATCTCTTCTCCATAGGTAAATGCAAAGAGTTCATAGGCTGACTTTCTATTCAAAGCAGCACGTTTGACGCTGTTGACATGCGAACAGACGAGATTGATGTCCTCTTGAGTTAAATTGTTAAAAGAAGTTCCCTTAGGTAGAATGTCGCGAATCAGCGTGTGATTTTTCTCAATTCTGCCTTTCTGGTCAGAGCGATTAGGGTCACAAAAGAATAGCTTACTCTCTCCTCGCACATCCATTTCGATATCATCAACCCTGGCAAACTCTCCACCATTATCTGTCAGGATGACAGGAAAGAGTTGGAAGAAATCTTTGGCAGCTTGGTGAAGAGTGTTCTTGATGTCATAGAGGTGTTTGGTAACCTCAAGGGTAGTTTTATTATCCAGAAGTCTAGCGAAGATAAAGTTACAGAAAGAGAGATTGAAGGTGAGTAGGACTTTACCTCCCATCCTCCCCATAACTGTATCCATTTCCAGCCAAGAGTCTAGTTGATTCAGTGCTAAATAGTTTTGGAAATCCTCATAGGAACGGCCTTTTTTAGCTTCTTTAGGGATGGAAGGTAGCTTACTTTTCCGTCTTTCTTTGAATTTAACGGCTCTGGCTAGGTCAATAGGAGCGATAGATAGGTATCCTTTTCGGATGTGTCGATAGACGGTTGAGGAGCTGACATCAAGATTGTGAGTTTTGAGGATATGATAGATGTGTTGTCCTTTTTTAACACCCTCAGAAATGACTTTGTCCATGTCCCAGAAGGTCTTGGAATTGAGGGGAGTTCCTTCACGAGATTCAACCAGAGTTTGTTCGTACTGCTTTTGAGCTTGCTTAGCGAGGTAGAAGATCTTTTTATAGCCACAATTCTGTCTTCTTTGAGGACATCCATTACAGACAAAGGGAGTTTTGTCAAGTAGAGGGCAAGGAAGGTTATGGCATGTAGACTCTCGGACTCGTCTGTTTCGTTTGACTTCTTTGGAGACAGTGGTCGGGTCTTTTAGAATGGACTGTCCGATAGCTTTGAAGGTTTCACCGCGCTCTAAGCCTAATTGGATATCATTACGGTCTGAAAGGGTAAGGTGTTTATGTTTTGTCATAGTGAGCCTCATTTCTAACTCAAACGTCTCACACTTAATTCCACCATAAAAATCCGTTTTAGACTAATTTCCACTTTGGTCAAGCAAGTGGAAGTTACTTTGAGAAGTTACCG
>NZ_VMLT01000079.1:0-2627 GCF_013276815.1 Streptococcus sp. 1055
GGCTAGCTTCCTAGTTTGTACTTTGATTTTCATTGAGTATAAAAAGAATCCGCTTCAAGCGGATTTTTCTAGAAAGGACTAGTTATGGATCAACTGCAGATTAAAGATTTGGAAATTTTTGCCTATCATGGTCTTTTTCCTAGTGAAAAGGAATTGGGGCAGAAGTTTGTCGTTTCAGCCATCCTATCCTATGATATGACCAAGGCGGCTACAGACTTGGATTTAACAGCCTCTGTCCATTACGGAGAACTGTGTCAGCAGTGGACGACATGGTTTCAGGAAACGAGTGAGGATTTGATTGAAACGGTAGCCTACAAACTGGTAGAACGTACTTTTGAGGCTTATCCTCTTGTCCAAGAAATTCAGCTGGAACTGAAAAAACCTTGGGCGCCAGTGCATTTGCCACTAGATACTTGCTCGGTAACCATTCATCGCCGCAAGCAACGAGCCTTTATCGCCCTAGGAAGCAATATGGGGGATAAGCAAGCAAACTTGAAGCAAGCCATTGACAAACTGCGAGCTCGTGGCATCCATATTCTCAAAGAGTCCAGTGTCTTAGCGACGGAGCCTTGGGGTGGAGTGGAGCAGGATAGCTTTGCCAATCAAGTGGTTGAGGTGGAAACCTGGCTACCAGCACAAGACTTGTTAGAAACCTTGTTAGCCATTGAGTCAGAGCTGGGACGGGTGAGAGAAGTGCATTGGGGACCTCGTTTGATTGATTTGGACTTGCTCTTTGTGGAGGACCAGATCTTTTATACAGACGACCTCATATTGCCTCATCCTTACATAGCGGAACGCCTTTTTGTCCTTGAGTCCTTACAGGAAATTGCGCCTCATTTTATCCATCCGATATTAAAACAACCGATCCGCAACTTGTATGATGCTTTGAAAAAATAGAAAAACTCTAGTTTTCAGTTACTTGCAACTGAAGGCTAGAGTTTTTAAAATAGGTCATTTTCTTCTGGGAGGAGGATAGTTTCTCTACCGTCCATGTCTAAAACCAGTACTCTTGGGGGATAACGAGGGTCGAAAGGATGGTTAAAGTCAAAATCAATGGCTGTAGGGAGGTGTTGACTTGAAAAGTGGAAGGTAATCTTTCCTTGGTTATTAAGCAATTGAAACTCGAGTTCTTCTTCCAATTCAAAGACATTTTTTAAGAAATGGTCGATGATATACCAAAAAGAGTCAATGATGTCATCAGGCAAGCTGGTAACAATGCCAAAACTAGCAGACCGCATGTGGGTATTGGTAAAAGCCATATCTCTGTCCCCTTTCTTTTCCCTTATCATACAGCAAATAGGATTAAAAATCAAGAAAAGGTGATTTTTTGAAAAGGATTTTAGCTACAGGGAAAAATTCCCAAAAATCTACCGAAGTTAATAGGTAAATTCCCAAATTAACTTGATTATATAACTTTCAGTTACTTTGAGAAGTTACCGAAAAATATTTTTCATATCTATTGACTTTTAGGGGTGAAATTTGGTATGATAGTAGGCGGTATTGTTTACCCCATTTGAAAGGCCCCGGAACCTTCCAAATACTTTTCGATGGGAAGGAACACCCATCATCGTAAACAAAAATCGAACTATATATAGGAGAAATCATGAACAAAACAACATTTATGGCTAAACCAGGCCAGGTTGAACGTAAATGGTACGTAGTTGACGCAACTGATGTACCACTTGGACGTCTTTCTGCAGTAGTTGCTAGCGTACTTCGCGGAAAAAACAAACCAACATTTACACCACACACTGATACAGGTGACTTTGTGATTGTTATCAATGCTGAAAAAGTTAAATTGACTGGTAAAAAAGCAACTGATAAAATCTACTACACTCACTCAAACCACCCAGGTGGATTGAAACAAATCTCTGCAGGTGAACTTCGTTCTAAAAATGCAGTACGTTTGATCGAGAAATCAGTTAAAGGTATGCTTCCACACAATACTCTTGGACGCGCTCAAGGTATGAAGTTGAAAGTATTTGTTGGAGCTGAGCACACTCACGTTGCACAACAACCAGAAGTTCTTGACATTTCAGGACTTATCTAAGGAAAGGAACAATAAAGTATGTCACAAGCACAATATGCAGGTACTGGACGTCGTAAAAACGCTGTTGCACGCGTTCGCCTTGTTCCAGGAACTGGTAAAATCACTGTTAACAAAAAAGATGTTGAAGAGTACATCCCACACGCTGACCTTCGTCTTGTCATCAACCAACCATTCGCAGTTACTTCAACTGTAGGTTCATACGACGTTTTCGTTAACGTTGTAGGTGGTGGATACGCTGGTCAATCAGGAGCTATCCGTCACGGTATCGCTCGTGCCCTTCTTCAAGTAGACCCTGACTTCCGCGATTCATTGAAACGCGCAGGACTTCTTACACGTGACTCACGTAAAGTTGAACGTAAGAAACCAGGTCTTAAGAAAGCTCGTAAAGCATCACAATTTAGTAAACGTTAATTCGAAAGAATTACTATACTTATACAGAGCACCTTTCGGGGTGTTCTTTTTTTATACTTTCTTACTAAATTGGTGCAATTGACACAGTTGTTGCGACTTTATACTCTTCGAAAATCTTTTCAAACCACGTCAGCTCTATCTGCAACCTCAAAACAGTGTTTTGAGC
>NZ_VMLT01000008.1:0-4387 GCF_013276815.1 Streptococcus sp. 1055
ATTCTTGTTCACGACCCACTAAGGAATAGAAATTAGATAGAGTATTCAAGGCCTTTAAATAAATCAGAGTATTTGAAGAGACTTTTAATAATATATTTTCCAATGAAGAAATTGCCTCACACTTACTGTCATATTGATAGAAGTCAATTATAGATTTAATCCATTCAAGGTAAGTTCGGTCTTCTAATGTTAGAAAAGTGCTTCGTTCTACCTCTATTTTATAAAGATATTCTAAATCGTCATAATTTCTATCATCTAATAGGCGAGCAGATAATTGCTTGAAATTAGAGAGGTTAGATTTAATTTCAATTTGTTCATTAAAAAAATAATCTAATGGCACTTCAAGTCGTTGTGAGAGTTTGAATAACAAGTCTGCGGAGGGAATAAAATGACCTCTTTCAATTTTACTAATCTGGCTTTGTTCACAAATTCCTTCTGCAAGAGTTTGTTGGGAGAGTCTCAACTCTTTTCTTTTCAATCTGAATTTCTCTGCGAGTGTATTCATTAAAGATAATAAACCTTCCTATTTGCTTAATTTCATTATAAAGTTTTTAGTTCAAAATAGCAAGTTAAAGGAATAAATAATTCTTTATGGTAATAAACAAAAAAAAAAAAGTTAAAAATTACATAAAAATACTTGACTAAATAAAATATATCTGTTAGAATAAAAAAAGAAAGGGGTTTCATTGCATGAGAAAAAAACGTGGAATTAAAAAATTAGTTACATTTGCATTGCTAGGTGTTTTTATGTTTAGTAATACAATTCCTTACCAACAGTTTATTCAGAAGAATAAACAATTGGAGATTCGAGTGCAATCGCAAAAGAAGTCCAATGGTCTTGATGTTGGGAAGGCGGATTAGTTGATTAAATGATGAAAATACTATTAACTATATAGTATTTCTGTTTTATCTAATTTTTAATTAGAAAGAAGGGATTCCGATGTACTAGGGTATGATTTGTTGATATTTCTAAATGCAGTCATTGTTATTGTTAGATTTTAAGTGAAAGAAATGAGGGCTTTACGATGAAGAAAAGCATAAAAAAAATAATTACAACATCTTTACTTGCACTGACTTTAGCTGGTGCAGGTGGTTCGATTGTTTCAGCTGCAACAGTTTGGTATAAAGGTACTGCAGTTTATTGGGATTATGGTCGTACTGCTGGCCTTTGGAGCTATTCAAATGTTCAGTCTAGTGTTTACGAACACTCAGCAACTGCTAACGGGGCATTCTCAGGCTGGCAATCACCTGGAGTAGAAGCACGTGTTTCTAAATTCATCGGAACTGCTACAGCTGAATGTTACTGGAATTGTAGGTAAGTACCTATGACATACAAAAACATGTTATTAGGTAAAATGAAATACTTAATCCTGTTTTTGATTGCCATCCAGAGTGTCTTACTTGCTCTGGTGGCAATTTTTTTAGCAGGTTTACAGTATCAACAGTCATGGCAGAGTTATAATCATCATTCCGAAACTGTAACAGTTTATCTTCAGAAGTTAACAGAAGAGCAATCACAAGATGTATTTAATTATTTTTTAGAACAGAGTGACTTGTCCATATGGACAAAACGTTCTGAAAGTAGTGATACAGGAGAAGGTCTAAATAGGATTTATATAGACATCCTTGGCAGCTCTGCTGGTTTTTCAGATTTTGAAAGTACGGGTAAAATAGTAGTCTCACAACAACAATTTGCAGATTTATTATCTCATAGTGATAATAGTATGACTATTGGACTTGACAAAGGCTCAAATAATATGCTTTACGAGCTTCCAGATTTATTATTTAGCACACCTGTAGTCATTGAACGATTAGATTATACTTTTCAAAACACTAATACGATCAATGGGATATACCATATCAATGGTCTCCACGATGCTGTCTCAAGAGATAACTTTCTGTTGCATCTTTCAAAGATGTCAGGTATTTCTGTTGAGGATTTGACAAAAGAAAGTTTTGGAAGTAGTACTGATCAGGGAATTTGGGGAATAATACTTGCTATCAGCATCTTAGTAAATGCCTTCATTTTACTGATTCTATTCTTAATCTGTGTTCTTCAATCCTTTAAACATTTCGGAACATTGATTCTTTTAGGATGGGATAGAAAAGAATTATGGTCTGCTTTTTTCAAAAATTCTCTACTATTTTCAATCTACATTATTCCAATTATCTCTTTATGTAGTTGGTTGTTGTCAGGCTGGTCTAGTTTTGGTTTATCATCGTTTATTCTAGTTTTTGCTGGAGTCAGCCTCTCAGTCTTGTTGCTACTATTGATATTCATTATTCCAACGATTATTGTTTATTCGGTTTCTCCATTAGCCGCAATTCATAAACGATTACCAATGAAGCCTTTAATGGTAACCTGCTTGTTATTCTATACCTTGGTAGCTGGTTTGTTAATCGCAGTCAGTTACTCTTTAGATGCTCCAACGAATCAGTTTATTGATAATATGAAAGTATCTAGGGAGTGGAAAAATGTTGAAGATATGTACGTTATCTCCAGCTTTGTTGAGGGAGATGATGTAGGTACATATGCAGGAACTACAAATTCCCTTGAGCGTAGTATGTATAACTTTTACCAGCGTATATCTGAGCTTCCAGGTGTCTATATTGCCCAAGGAAAATTTCTTAATCAGGAGTACCTTGATGCAGTCTATGGGACATACCAACATGTCCCTAAAAAACCATTTTGGTATTTGAAATTCTCCTATAATTACCTGCAAGAGTTAGGTATTCCCCTAAGTGATGAGGAGTTGCTAGAGATGAGGAATGGTACTCGACTTTATCTTCTACCTAACACGCTCAATACAGAAGAACTTGAGGCGATGAAGGCTTATTTACAGGAAAGTGTCACTGTAAAACCGGGAGATTTACAAACTAATTTCACAGAAAATCCGAAATTTATGTTCAAGGTTTACCAACCGTCTCGACCAATATTTACTTGGTCAGATTCCATTTCTTATGGTACAACTAGTGAGAATCCAGTTATTTTTGTCTCAACACCAGAGAATCTATATTTCATGGAGTCGGCAAACTTAGTTGTCAGCGGCTATAATGGTCTTTTGAAGATTCGTGATAGGGAAACAATGGAACAGGTAGTGTCCGTTTTAGAAACAGAATTTCCAGATTTAACGGATAATCGGTTGAGTTTTACAACTGTCAAGAACTTTATCAATGGTCTTCAAAAAGATCTGAGTTATACATTTTATCTTTTCGGCACGATTATAGCGATTATCATCATTACGATGATGGCTATTTTCTGGAGTTTTGTCTTAATGTACCGCTTGTTATTTGAAGAAAAATTGTATGTTCAATACTTTATGGGATTCTCACCATGGAAAAGATATATTGGTGTGGTTTCTCTCATTATTAGTTTTTCTGTGATGGAACTAATCGTTTCTATCTTGGTGGGTTCTAAGTTGGGAATAGTCATGACACTAGCTACATTTGCTTTTCAGATAATGCTTCTTTACTTCAGTTTGTTCCGTAAAGAAGGAGAGAGTATCATACAATCATTTAAGGAGTAATCTCATGTCTAGAATTTCAGTACAAAATGTATCAAAACAATTTGGTTCAAGAGAAATTTTCAAAGACTTAAGCTTTGATATTGAGGAAAATGAATTTGTAGCTTTAGTAGGACCTTCTGGTTCTGGAAAATCGACTATCCTCAATATGATTGGACTATTGGATACTGTTGACAGTGGTAAAATCCTAATCAACGGAAAAGTTTTGCCTAAGGTAAATTCGCAATCAGCAGTTCATTATCGAAGGAATGTCATCAACTATCTTTTTCAATCCAATGCACTCATTTCTACATCTAGTGTGAAAGATAACCTGATGCTTGCCATGACTTTTTCGAATTTCTCTAGACAGGAGAAAGAGCAGAGAATCAAGGAAACGCTAGAATTTGTTGGTCTACAAAATCGGTTAAATAGTAAAGTCAATGAATTATCGGGAGGTGAACAGCAGAGAATTGCGATTGTGAGAGCTATTTTAAAGCCCGGAGATATTGTCCTAGCAGATGAACCAACCGGATCGTTAGATCCTGAAATGTCTCAAAAAGCATTCGATTTGATTCGAACTTTGAGAGATCAATTTGGTAAAACAATTTTGATTGTTACGCATAACATGGAGCAAGCACGGCAATGTGATAGGATCATTTCACTGGAGTAGGTTCTTGTAAATTAACTCAAGCATTATTAGCACTTGATACGGTTACTTCTGAACCCGTTTCAAAAGAAAACTATCTTTATTCCATGTTATTTTGAGAAAGATATTGTGAAAGTCAAATATGATGATAAAGTTGAGTGGAATTTGTTAGAATTTCAAAAATTTAGAGCATTTTTGGCTTAGTAATATGTGTTGAAAGCTCAAAATCTATGGTAAA
>NZ_VMLT01000080.1:0-13002 GCF_013276815.1 Streptococcus sp. 1055
CTGATGGCTCGCTCGGGTTCCTGAGTAAAGGGCTTATTACCAAAAAACTCCAACCACGGCTTGCGAACCTCGTCTTTGCTGGTTTCTCTGTATTTTTTTAGTTCCAAGAACGCCATCTTAACCAGATGATTTTCTTGTCCATTATTGGTGATGGTTAAAACCTCACCTGTCGTATCCTCGCGCATACTAAAACTATGAAAAGCTAGGTCATCTGAAAAGTAATTGCTGTCCACAATTGCGATAGCGTATACTGGTGCAATGTGTTTGTAGCTCTGGTGAGTATTTCCTTCTTGCTGGCGGATTTTTTCTAGGTTTTGATTGACCTGACTGCACAGATAAGCCCACAGGCGATTGATGAAAAAATTCTGATGATGGACTTGAATCTCAATGATTACTTGAGTACCATTATCTAGTTCAGCTAAAACATCTATACTGGTATAGAAATCCTGTGCCGAGTACGGCAGGGAAGGCAAGACGTGAATGTTGCTTCCCTCCAAAATGGTCACATTTTTAGCTGGCAAGTCCAGCATATCGCGAATAAACTGACAAGTGATTTCTGGGTTGCTGAAAATTTTCTTAGCAACCAAGTCATTAGTTGGGCTAATGCCCGGATGTCTTAAAATCATCCATTTCCTCCTTTTATTATACCATAGTTTTAAATCTAGGTTTACTAGATTTACTGCTACTATCTATTTATTCGGAAAAGAAATGAATTGTAAAGATATTTTATCTCGTTTCAACTAAAATATGAGCTTGATCAACCAACTGTCCATTAACAATCAGATTTAGATAGAAATCTAAGGTCTTATCAGCAACAAAATACAGGGTTGGTATGCACAAATCTTTTTTGCTTTCTCCAGTTTGGAATTGAAGGACTTGAATCTCGTCCTGATAGGCGACACCATGGACACCTGTCCCCGGTTGAATCGAAATCTTAGCTTCCAAAGGAGTACTACTTTCGCTACGTTCAATCCTAAAATGAAGAGTCTCTCCCTTTGCCACAGCTAGGCTTTTTTCTGCAAATGCTAATCCCTGAACAACTTCTTTTTTTGATAAGCTAGGAGTTTTATAGAGGGAAATCTTGGTCAGTACAGGTAAATCCTGTGACTCTGTAATCATCACGCGCACCTTCTGTGCCTCTACTATCGGCCCTCGCAAGAGGCGCTTATGACCAACTGTGAAGCCCCTGCCAAATTCCTGCCAGACACCATCCACCTCTACTTGCACATGAAAAGCAGCGATTCGTTGCCCTAGCTTCAAATCTTCTCTTAACTCAATTACATCAAAAGTTTTAGGCGCTCCCAAGTCGAGTTCTAACTGGATAGGCAAGCCTACATCGCTTGCCCAAGAACTGGTCTCAAGGCCATCTGTCAGATGATGACAAGCAAAGTCTGCGGAAAGAGCTGGACCAGATACCTTAGCTCCCAGAGCCAAATCTTCTTTATAGAGCTCATTGCGATAAGCCGCAAATTCATAGAGGCGTTCAATATCCTTTCCATCAAAGAGCCCATCTTGATTCGGCGGAATATTGAGCAAGAGAGGCATGCCCCTCCCTACCGAGTGAAAATAAATCTCGACCAACTCCTCAAGAGACTTAGGATCCTGATCTTCATGGTAAAACCAACCCGGCCGGATGGAAACATCTGCCTCACCGATTGAAAAAATCGTACCCGAGGGATCCCCATGTTGAAGATAGTCCAACTCTGCTTCTGTCCCTAGTTTATCAGGATTCACCTTTTGCCACAGGGGATCACCAGCATATCCTCGTTCATTGCCAATCCAGCGGATACTGGTGCCTTCTGTTGAAAAAATTAAGCAATCTCCCTGCAGGTCACGAATGGTTTCAAACCATTTTTCAAATTCATAATTGATCTTTTGAGCACCCTCTCCTCTGGCACCATCCATCCAGACCTCAGCAAATTTCCCTCCATTTCCATAAGCAGGATTTGATAAAATCTCCTTCAGCTGAGCCAGATAATAGGCATTATAGTCCGCTTCTCGGTTCACATGATAGAGCGGGCTGTGGGCATCCCAGGGTGACAGGTAGACCCCCATATCCATATCAAATTCTGTAGCAGCTTGAGATACTTCAAGGAGCAAGTCCCCCTCTCCATCCCTCCAAGGACTGGCCTTAACCGAATAATCTGTGTGAGCCGTCGGATAGAGGACAAAGCCATCGTGGTGCTTGACCACCAAAATCAACTTCTTAAAGCCCGTTTCCTTGAGCACGCGAATCCACTCACGCGCATCTAACTGTGTCGGGTTAAAGTGTTCAGGATCCTCCTGACCTGTCCCCCATTCCTGGTCATAAAAGGTATTAGGCCCAAAATGGATAAAGGCTGCTAGTTCATCCTCTAAATACGCTAACTGGGCCTGACTAGGCAAGGGGCCATGCGGTTTTATTGCTCTTACCATACTACTTCCTATCTACATTTTTCTTTACTTTTTTGGCATACACTTGCAATTCTGTTAAGGCTAGGGGGCTTGCCAAGTTTTCAAATCGAAGACGAAGGGCATAGGTTTCCACCTTGTCAAATTCAAAACGAAGCTCCTCATCCTTGTCACTTGACACTTTTCGGATAGCTGATACAGGGCGCCAATTCTCCTCTTGTTTGAGCAGAGAATCCTTGTCCAAATGATTGGGAGTCCGAGGCAAGCTAGGCTCATTCCCTACATAATAATCGATATGGGTAGGATCCACCGCCACGTAGTCTTGATTTTCGACATAATACAAGGTCACATTATCCACAAATCGCGGTTTTAAAATCCCTGCATCTCCAAAAAGAATGCCGACATTGGCTTGCTCTGACTTGGCAATCCAAGTATTGGCTGTCGATTTCTTCCGAGAAATGACCTTGTCATTGAGGTAAGAGACTGGGTGATTAGGCTCTGAGTGGGAAGCAAATACCAGAGGCAGGTTGGATCCTGTCCACTGATTGGAAATGACTTCCCCATCTACACTGGCATCTGTCACATGAATGGTGACTGTTGCTGGCAACTCACAGCCCGCTACTTGTCCTGTGAGCACACTTTCTCCTACCTGAGCATAGACTTGAGGTTCGAGTTCATCCCAAGTCACCTTGGCCGTATCTCGTCTGCCATCTGATAAGACTAGCTTGACTCGGTCTGGTAAATGTGGGACTTCCTTGACAAGCGTCCAAACCCTTTCAGGCTCAATAGCGCAAATCCCTTGGACACAAATCTGAGCAGAAACCTTTAAATCCAGCCCTTCTAGCTGGCCATATACAGTAAATTCATGAAATTTTTCCAAATCTTCTTTAGGAATTTCCTCCCAGACAACCTTGACTCGTTTTGCACTACCAGACTCATAGTCCACCAAAACTGAAGATGGAAGCTGTGGATAAGTTCCCTTAGCTGTATATAAGCGAAGTGGTCGTACAGAAACTGCTTGCCCTAGTGAGGTATTTTCTGCCACCTGCAGATGTATTTGATAGGTCTTTCCTTGATAAATAGCACTGATAGCCAAGTCCCCTGCAGACAAGCAATGAAGCACTCCCTGCTTGATAATGGCGTGGGCACTACCACTCGTCTCCCAAATCACTTCACTATTCCCCACCTTGTTCACAGGGTTATCCACAGTTTGTGGATAAAGTCCAATGGCTGGGGAATCCCCTTCTTGTAATCCTGACTGCTTGTCCACTCGAATCTCAAATAAGCGCTGATTTTTCACTAGCTGGCAATCAAAAGTCTCTCCCACTAAAAGATCAAAACTTGCTGGCTCTAGCCCTCTAGCACTGGCTTTTACTCTCACTCGACCTGCCTGCTCCAAGCTCTGAACCAAAAGTACACCTCTGCCATGAAAGGCTTTCCTCTGAAACCGAGCATTTTTCTGGGCTTGGTAACGTTCACGACTGGCCTGCCTACCATTATCCACACCTACAATACGAGCAGGGCCTTCAATTTTAAAATGAAGCTGATTGGAAGCAGTCGGCACCCAATTTCCAGCTTGGTCCAATACATCAAAATAAAGATAGAGGAGATCTTGCCCATCTGGCTCCAGTTGTGTTTTCTCGGCATGTAAGCCGATTTGGGCTGGCTTACCTGCAGTCACCACCTTATCTTCTGCCACAAGCTGACCTTGACAGTCATAGGCCACAGCACGCAATTCTCCCGGTTGATAAGCCAAAGGCCATTCGAGATAGAGTTGGTCAGAACCTTCTCCCTCTTGGTATTTTCTGCCATCTGAAGTCCATTTCTCCTGAAAGGTCTTCCTACCTTGAGATTTTCCATTGAGAAATAGCTCTACTGAACCAGCATTTGAATACACTCGAACAAGGATATCCCCATACTTATCCACAACTTGTTGATAACTCTTGTGGATTTCCCAATTCCAGTGAGGTAGGATATGAACCATGGGATACTGATCTAGGTCCAACCACTGACTTTGATAGAAATAATAGTCATTTTTAGGAATCCCTGCCGTATCCACAAGCCCAAAATAGGAACTCTTTACAGGCATGTCATTTTGATTGTGCCAAGGAGTGGGCTCACCAATATAGTCCACTCCTGTCCAAATAAACTGACCCGCATAGTCTAGCCGATTTCTATCTGCTATCCAAGAAGCCGTCGCTGTCTTCCCCCAAGGAACTCGATCATTTCCATAGTCTGACTGTTCAAAATTCCGCACGCGGCGATTATCCCCAACCCATTCCTTAGCTGGGCGAAAATAGCTATCACGCGTTCGGGTAGCCGATGAGGTTTCAGACCCATAAAGTTGCCACTTAGGATGTCTTTTGCGAATCCCGTCAATATTATCTTCCGAGTAATTTAAGCCCACCACATCCAGCAAATTGGCTATCTTTTCATGACCTCCAGAACCATCGCCAAAGCGGAATTGATCCATTCCCATGGTCACAAAACGACTCTCATCCACTTCCTTGACCCTTTCTAGCAAGCGTTTGATCGTCTTCAATGAATGAGCATCTCCATTTGCTTCGCTGACTTCGTTTCCCAAGGACCACATAAAAATCGCTGGATTATTCTTGCCACGCTGGATCATAGTTCGCAAATCGTAATCTGACCAGAAATCGCCTGCTTTCGCTTCTGGATGAGTCGCTTCTTCCTCAAAAAAGCGACCATAGTCATATTCTTTCTTGCCTCCATACCAGGTATCAAAGGCTTCTTCTTGGATGAGTAGCCCCATTTTGGCAGCCACATCCAGCAAGATACTACTAGCTGGATTATGGGTGATTCGGATCGCATTGACGCCCATTTCCTTCATCTGGCGCAATCGTCTCTCAGCAGCTGACCTGTTTTCCACAGCTCCCAGCGCTCCGTAGTCATGGTGCAAACACACCCCATGAATCTTCAACCAGTGGCCATTTAGAAAGAAACCCTTATCCGCTTGCCAATCCATATAACGGTAACCAAAGGTCTCCTCTTCTTCATCAACCAAAATGCCATTTTTGTAAAGACGAGTCTTCAATTGGTAAAGGTGAGGGGAATCAATATCCCAAAGCAAGGGTTGAAAAATTGATATGGCTTGTTGGAAAGAATATTTGTCCCCAGACTCAATCACTAGAGAGTCTGTCTCCTGCCAGTCTGACAGCTGCTGCCCATCATACCAGATACTCTGTTCTAAATACACCGACACGGACTGAGGCCCATCATTTGAAACCTTACTTGTAAGCTGAGTTTCCACCCACCCAGCTCTTTGTTCCTTTAGCTTGGGACTTTCTATCTTAATCCCATATAAATCCAGATGAACTGCATCTGTAATCAACAATTTTACTTCTCGGTAGATACCACTACCCGAATACCAACGACTGCTAGGTTGCTGATTTTCCACAAAAACCGCAAGCTGGTTGGCCGTCCCATCATTTCTTAGATAAGGCGTGATATCATAAGAAAAGGGTGTATAGCCATTGGGATAATAGCCCAGCACTTGCCCGTTGATATAGACTTGGGCATTCATGTAAACCCCGTCAAAGAGCAAACGCACCGATACAAGACTGGCATCTTCTTCCAAGTAAAACTGCGTCCGATACCAGGCTTGACCCCCGTTTAACTGACCACCCTCATTTTGCGCTGGCGAATACTGGTCAAAATCATTGTAAATACTCCAGTCATGTGGCACTTGAATAGCCTGCCAATTTTCCCTCTGAAAATCCGGGGCCAAGGCCTCTTCTTTCCCCACCTCTTGACTAAAAAACCAGTGATTCCGTAAAACTTCTTCTCTTCTCATACAAGCATTCCTCGTTAAACAAGTCTATTGACTTGACTATAGCACAAAACAAAAGCGCTTTCAAGGCTTCCTCCATCACTCCCTAAATCCTCAGAAAAGATTCTATAATTTGTGGAAAAGTCTGAACATCACTCCATGTTCAAGCAAACTGTCATTTTCAAGAAATAAGGTCAAACCTTACAAGAGAGCAAAAAACACCTCTCTGAATGTTCATTCCAGAGAGATGTCCCTTTTGTCTTAACTATTGTAAATCGACTGTCTAAAGTCATCTGAATCTTTGAGATAAGCTTTATAAATCGCTTTTTTCAGTTTTTGAACTGGGGTTTCGATAAACTCAAACTTTTTAGCCGTGGTATTGCCTGCTTTTATCTGGGCTAGTTCAGCTAAAACAGCTTTATTCATAAGCTCTTGTAATTTTTCTTTACTATCAATCACTTCTTCTTTTCCATTGTAATTTATAGTAATTAGTTTTAACTTACCTAATTTCTCAACACGCTCAGTTATTTGCTCTTTTTTGAAAGCTGCGTAAGATTTTCCTAGAATTTTTTCAAAAATATACTTATCGGATAATGGTTTTCCTGCCGCTTCTGCTTCTACTTTAAACTGATTCGATACATAAGGTACGAATCCCTCATAATATCCTAGAGCACCCATAAGTTCAAAGGCTTGTTTTCTAAAGGTGATGTCCCCACTCATACCAGAGTCATTTTGACTAACACCATAAATGGTATCAAACATATCAACGGTATAGTAACCATTTGGTGCAATTTTATCTTTATCCTTAAAACCAGCAATGATATAACGATTGACCAGGATATGATTGTCAATCAAACTATCAATACCTGTCAATTTTTTGGCATCTTCTAAGGTCAGAGCTTGAATCTCCTCACTCTTATGAGTCGGTTTAACTGCTGTATTACGGTAATCTATCCATCTTCTAAATGGTGAACTAATCGGAACTATTTTCTTGAAATATTTAGTTTTTTCTTCATCAGTTAGATTTTTCGTTGCCTCAGCTTCTAGATAATCTAGAGTATAAAGGACATCAAAACTTCCCTTCATGTAAGATTTCAAATCTTCTGCCGTTTTAAATCGATCAGGTGTCTTATTGTAAAATCCATCCTTATCACTCTCATCATATACAAAGTTGAGATTGAAATAAGTATCCTTTTCTGGATTATAGGAGTTTTCAAAAATACCACGCGCATAAAACTCTGCGGCTGTACCATCTCGACGACCGTGATTATTAAACAAGACCGTTCTATCTAGTAAGTGCGTCATTTCATGAGAATAAGTCGCTGAACCTCTATCATCCAGAACTCTATCTATAAAGTAACGGACACCTAATCCATTAGCCTCAGCTCC
Organism: Streptococcus sp. 1055; assembly: GCF_013276815.1. NCBI lineage: Bacteria > Bacillati > Bacillota > Bacilli > Lactobacillales > Streptococcaceae > Streptococcus > Streptococcus sp. 1055. The sequence continues at coordinate 7,571 of NZ_VMLT01000080.1, forward strand.
CACCTTACTTACTGGAGAATAGTAATTCATAGGAGTCATAAACTGGTCGACCCCCTTATCAGCTCCACTACCAGCAGCTGGTGACCAAGTGCTATCAATCTGGGCATTCGGATTACTTGTATATTTCTTCATCGTATCAATAATCAAGCGATTTGTCAGCAACTTATCACGATTTTCTGGTTTTGTTATACGATAAAGAGTATCAACATAGTTGGCTTGTTGTACAGCCGCCTTTTCAATTAAAGACTTGACTCTAGCAAGCTCAGCCTGGTACTTAGTTGGATTAGACTGGGCGAGAGAAGTATCTATATAGGAACCAATATTACCGTAAGTAATCGTCGCCATATTACTAATCACATAAACATTTGGTTCTTTCACATTCAAAAGTCCCAAAATAGCAGCCATATTAGCCTCTTGTTTACGAGGATCCTTTTCCCCAGCTGTCAACTTGCTATACAGCCCGACATGCGCTGAAGGATTTTCCTTAGATGATTTTTCAACAATCATAGCTTGGCTAGATTTTTTAAGCCAAGTATCCGCATCATCTGACGTAAAGAGTTGGCGATTGCTGTCTAAAAATTCCTTCAAGCTAGCCTTACCTGTAATGGTAGATAAATATTTTGTAAATGTTTGAGGACTATTGGTCAATTTCATCTCTTCATAAGACATGGATCCTAATTTTTTCAAACTAGCCAAGGCTGTCATTGTCTTATTGCCAAATGAACTTGGATTAAAGGCCAGAATATCACGAATATTCGTGTCCCCAAATTGAATATTATAAAAACGATTGATATAAGACAGTCCCAACAAAATCTGCTCTTTGTATTGCTCCAGCTCTTGTTTGACCTTGCTGCGATTTTTAGGGGTATCTCCTATAATTCCTAATGTATGCGAGGCAATCTTTTTGAAACTTGACTCAGCTTGCCTCTTCGTCTGATCAAAGCTTTCTTGGATTGACAGTTTTTGAAGATACTCTATGCGCAACATATCTTTGACCTCTTGGTCAGTGATATTTGGGTGTGTTTTTCTGAGCGCAATTCTCCTTGTTATAATATCTCGAGGATCATAGACAGGCTCCAACTGTGCTTTTAGTTTACTGTCATGTAAGAAGTCTACTGACCTCGCGCTTGTGGTCAGAGCAGACACATCCACAGCATCTTCTCTCTCACTATTTGTTGGAAGGATGTGTGGTTTATCCTCCTGACTACCAACTAAAACAACTCTCGGTTTCATTGGTTTTGTTATTTGACTCACTTCTCGAGGATTAACCAATTCACCAGTTTGTTCATTGATAGCGTAGGTTCTGGTCAGTGTATTCTCACCAACTTCTCCTTCAGAGGCTACCTTTTCCATCTTTTTAGCAAGAGAAGAATCCTCTCTTCGTTCCTCAGTAACAGCAATCGGTTGTATTACTTTTTCCACATTACCAACTTGAATCACTTTATCGACTGCTGGATTTACTTGTCTAGTGGTGTCAGATACCGTCACCTGACCTGTTGCCTGGTCTAGTTGATAAGTCGTCCTAGTTTCCACCGAACCATCACGCCCTGCAACCGCTACTTTCTCTTGTCTGAACTCCAAAGCAGGATTCACCTGGTAGATCGTTTTATGAGATAGGACAGTAGTTTCAACACTCGGTTTAGTTCCAACTTCTACAACTTGATCAACTTTATTAACTACTATTTTGACAGTTTTATTCTCAGAAATATTTCCACTTGCTTGATCTTTAGTATAGGTAGTAGTAACTTGTTCTTGTCCCTCAACACCCGGAATTTTCACTCTTGTAACGCCGTGGTCTAGTGCTTCATTCTTTTCATAAATGGTTTCATAAGGAACGACTTTGGTCTCTACTTTTGTCTGAGGAAGTTGAGTGTCTTCTTTAGTACCAACCAAGATTACTTTTTGTCGCATAGCTTTAGTTATTTCAGTTTTCTCAATTGGATTTGTTAACTCTCCTGTCTCCGGATTAACTTCATAAGTTTTAGTGACGGTTGTTTCCCCTTGCTCACCTGCATCTTCAACCTCTTCTTTTCCTTTTGGAAGTTCAGGGTTATCTTTTCTCAACTCGGTGATTTCTATAGGTGACACGATCTTTTCTACATTTCCAACTTTTACTACTTTGCCTTTAGCTGGAGTGTTTTCTGTTGTAGTTTCTTCTGAGATAGCTCCTGTTTCTTGATTTACTGTGTATGTTGTAGTTGATACTGTACGCCCTTTTTCACCTGGTGTTTCTACTTTTTCCTTATAACTTAGCGTCTCATCTGCTACATATCGTGTTTCAAACGGAGTATCCTTTATTTCAACCTTAGACTTAGTTCCTACTGCCGTTATTTTCGCTTGCATTGGCTTAGCGACTTTTGTCGTTACATCTGGCTCAGTCAAGTCTCCTGTTTGTTCATTTACTTTGTAAACTTTTATTGTTGTCGTTTCTTCGTCCTGACCTTGATTTCTGACTTCTTTGACACCTTTATCAAGTGACTCATCCGCAACAAACTGTTCACCTCTTTTGGTTGTTGAGGTTGTTTCTTCTACATTTCCAACCTTAACAACTCTATCTACTGGATGTTTTTCTATCTTTGTTGAAGTGTTTTCTACTATTTTCCTAGTACTTTCATCAAAACTGTAAGAAGTAGTTGTCACTTCCTTACCATTTTCGCCTGTTACTTCTACTCGTTGCTCTTTGTAATTTAAGGCTGGTGAAGCTTTATATGTTGTTTTATATTCCAATACTTTTTCTTTCGTTACTGGACTTGGGACAGTTGGTTGCACTTGTGAATCTGACTGTTCTTGGGGAGATAAGGGTTCAGGCTGAACAGCTGATTCTGGTTCGTTTCCTTGACTTGGGTTGACCTCTGGAGATGGAGCCGTTTGTTCTGGTTGTTTTTGGGTTTCTTGTGGGGCAGACTCACCAACATCCTTTACCCCCTCAACTGGATTCTCCAGCTGGTTCTCCTCACCCTTTTGTTCCGCAGGAGATTGATCTTCTTCGCGTCCTGATTCCACGGCTGGGGTTGCTGGTTCAGAATCTTTGGTCTCAGCAGTTTCTTTAGATGGTTGATTGGACTCAGTATCTTGTTGGGCAAGAGTTTGATTCTCCTCGCCCCCTGATTCCATGGCTGGGCTTTCTGGCTCAGAATCTTTGGTCTCAGCAGTTTCTTTAGAGGGTTGCTTAGACTCAGTACCTTGTGGGGCATGAGTTTGATTTTCCTCACCCCCTGATTCCACGGCTGGGCTTGCTGGTTCAGAATCTTTGGTCTCAGCAGTTGCTTTAGATGGATGATTAGACTCAGTACCTTGTGGGGCAAGAGTTTGATTCTCCTCGCCCCCTGATTCCATGGCTGGGCTTTCTGGCTCAGAATCTTTGGTCTCAGCAGCTACTTTAGATGGTGGCTGGGACTCAGTACCTTGTGGGGCAAGAGTTTGATTTTCCTCGCCCCCTGATTCCATGGCTGGGCTTTCTGGCTCAGAATCTTTGGTCTCAGCAGCTACTTTAGATGGTGGCTGGGACTCAGTACCTTGTGGGGCAGATTCACCAACATCTTTTACCCCCTCAACTGAATTCTCCAGCTGTTTCTCCTCACCCTTTTGTTCCGCAAGAGATTGATCTTCTTCGCGTCCTGATTCCACGGCTGGGGTTGCTGGTTCAGAATCTTTGGTCTCAGCAGTTTCTTTAGATGGTGGCTTAGACTCAGTACCTTGTTGGACATGAGTTTGATTCTCCTCGCCCCCTGATTCCACGGCTGGGATTGCTGGTTCAGAATCTTTGGTCTCAGCAGTTTCTTTAGATGGTTGATTAGACTCAGTACCTTGTGGGGCATGAGTTTGATTTTCCTCACCCCCTGATTCCACGGCTGGGATTGCTGGTTCTGGTTGCTTCGGCTCGGCTTTGGGTTTGTCAGGTGTTTGTTTCTCTCCTGGTGTTGCTTCTGTACCCGGCGTTTCTTCTGCTCCTGGTCCTGGTTGTCCTATTCCATCAGCTGGTTTTTTCTCTGTTTCATTCTCTACTATTGGAGTTTTTTCAGGTTGAACTGGTCTACTTTCCTCAGATTTGGGTTCAACTTCTTCCTTAGTCCCAACTGCAATCACCTTGTTCACCGGTTCTTTTGTGATTATATTTTCTATAACTTTGCTAGATTTTTCCCCGTTAACGATAGTGACTTCCGTATAGGTGGTGCGTTCACCAACAACGCCTTCTTGAACAACTTTAGTTTGCCCTTTAGCTAAGGTTGCATCTTCTTGTTCTATCGTTTGGAAAGCAACCTCCTCTGTAGTGACTAGCAATTCTGGTTTCTCTACTGTGGCATTTAACACGCCTTCCTCAGGACTTGTTTTATAATCACTATTATTTTCTGCTTTCGGTTGTTCTCCTTGGGGATTTCCTGCAACTTCTTCCTTAGGCCCTATAGGCACAATTTCATCAGGAGCTTCAACAATTTTCTCAACTGCGTAGGATGGTTGAGGAGATTGCACAAGGTCTTCAGTCGAGCTAAAATGAGATGCAGTCTGTGGTACAATCTTCTTAGATTGAGGTTCTGAACTTTCCTCCTTTTGAGATAATGCTGGCGACTCTACCTTATCAACAGTAAGTTCCTTGTTACTACTATCTCTTACCAAATAATATCCCGTAAATTCGTATCCTTGGACTCTTTCAGGACTTGGTAGAAACTGACCTTCTACTCTCTTAACAAGGGCTGGTTGCAATTCTACCAAATTTTCTAAAGCAGAGATGGATGCTCCCCAACCACCAACAGCAAAGACTGTCACAAGGAAGTAAGACGCTCCCCTTTTTCTCTTGATTAAAGTGAAGGAAAGCAATAATAATCCTGCTCCCAAGATAAACATCCCATCATTAGAAAACAGACCTGTTTCTGGTAATCTTGTAGCCAATTTTCGATAGATAAAGTAGTATTCTTTTCCCTCTTTTACCTCAATCTTATTTTCCTCAAACAATTGCAACTCAGATTTTAGCTTTTCAGGTAAATCCTGCTCATCCAAATAATGACTTGAAATTAGTGTTGAACTCGTTTCGGTAGCCTGTACAGGCTGAGCACCCATACCAGCAAAAAATAAACTCGTTCCTAGCAAGACCGAGCAAGCTCCTATTGCATATTTCCTCAAAGAAAAACGCTGCTTTCTCTCAAATTGAAATTCTTCCATCCCATCTCCCATCATTCATTATTACTGTATATTTAGTATATCAGAAATAGTCTATATTCACAAATCTTTCTAGTTATTCCCTTATCATTCCAAGTTAAGGGCAACAACATACAATAATTTTTATTTAATACTCTTCGAAAATCTCTTCAAACCACGTCAGCTTCGCCTTGCCGTAGGTATGGTTACTGACTTCGTCAGTTTCATCTACAACCTCAAAACCATGTTTTGAGCTGACTTCGTCAGTTTCATCTACAACCTCAAAACCATGTTTTGCG
>NZ_VMLT01000081.1:0-1167 GCF_013276815.1 Streptococcus sp. 1055
CCAAGAGCAAAGTTGAGCGTGAAGTTCTTCCTACAAGTGTCATCCGTTATGAAAAAGATGAAAGTAAAGCTCGTAGTGAAAATCCTGTTACAATTGACGGAGAGGATGGCTATGTAACCACGACGACGACCTACGATGTTAATCCAGAGAATGGTAAGGTTACCGAAAAAGTTACTGTAGACAGAAAAGAAGCCACGGATACAGTTATCAAAGTTCCAGCCAAAAGCAAGGTTGACCGCGAAGTCCTTCCTACAAGTGTCATCCGTTATGAAAAAGATGAAAGTAGAGACCGAGGAGCTTCTATTGAGATGGTTGACGGAGAAGATGGCTATGTAATCACGACAAGGACCTACGATGTTGATTCAGAGACTGGTAAGGTTACCGAAAAGGTTACCGTAGAGAAAAAAGAAGCCACGGATACAGTTATTAAAGTTCCAGCTAAAAGTAAGGTTGAAGAAGTTCTTGTTCCATTTGCTACTAAATATGAAGCAGACAATGACCTTTCTGCAGGACAGGAGCAAGAGATTACTCTAGGAAAGAATGGGAAAACAGTTACAACGATAACTTATGATGTAGATGGAAAGAGTGGACAAGTAACTGAGAGTACTTTAAGTCAAAAAGAAGACTCTCAAACAAGAGTTGTTAAAAAAGGAACCAAGCCCCAAGTTCTTGTCCAAGAAATTCCAATTGAAACAGAATATCTCGATGACCCAACTCTTGATAAAGGTCAAGAAGTAGAAGAAGCAGGAGAAATTGGTGAAATTACGCTTACTACAATTTATACTGTAGATGAACGTGATGGAACAATTGAAGAAACTACTTCTCGTCAAATTACTAAAGAGATGGTAAAAAGACGTATAAGGAGAGGGACGAGAGAACCTGAAAAAGTTGTTGTTCCTGAGCAATCATCTATTCCTTCGTATCCTGTATCTGTTACATCTAACCAAGGAACAAACGCAGCAGTAGAATCAGCTAAACCAGTTGCTCCAACAACAGGTTGGAAACAAGAAAATGGTATGTGGTATTTTTATAATACTGATGGTTCCATGGCAACAGGTTGGGCACAAGTGAATGGTTCATGGTACTATCTCAACTCTAACGGTTCCATGGCAACAGGTTGGGCACAAGTGAATGGTTCATGGTACTATCTCAACTCTAACGGTTCCA
>NZ_VMLT01000081.1:1235-1681 GCF_013276815.1 Streptococcus sp. 1055
TCCATGGCAACAGGTTGGGAGCAAGTTGATGGTTCATGGTACTATCTCAACGATAATGGTTCTATGGAGATAGGTTGGCTACAAAATAATGGTTCATGGTACTACCTCAACAGCAACGGTTCTATGAAAGCCAATCAATGGTTCCAAGTTGGCAGTAAATGGTATTATGTAAATGCATCGGGTGAGCTAGCGATCAATACAAGTATAGATGGCTATAGAGTCAATGATAATGGTGAATGGGTGCGTTAACAGATTCCTCCCTGCGACACAATTGATAATAGTATGTCTGAATATATAATTATGTATAAAAAGCTATAGATAAGGTCATCTTATAGCGACTATAAAAAAGTGAACAAGCCTAGTCTTCTGTACATTAGAATTCAGGTTTGTTCACTTTTTGTTTGGGCTCTTTGTCAACTGTAGTGGGTTGAAGGTAAGCGCGTCAT
>NZ_VMLT01000082.1:0-5895 GCF_013276815.1 Streptococcus sp. 1055
GCCATAGGTATGGTTACTGACTTCGTCAGTTCTATCCACAAGCTCAAAGCAGGGACTTGAGCTGACTTCGTCAGTTCTATCCACAAGCTCAAAGCAGGGACTTGAGCTGACTTCGTCAGTTCTATCTACAAGTTCAAAACAGTGTGTTGCGCAGTCTTTAACCAGCCGCCTAGTCCGCTCTATGGTATTCATTAAGTCAACATCTCTTGTTTAAGAGCAAAAAATCAGGAAATCTTCTCGATTCCCTGATTTTTTCTATTTACGTTTTCGTGTTGAGCTACGTTCTGTTAATCCATGAGATAATAGAACTTCACGTTCTTCCAACACTTCCTTGTGCATAATCTTAGTCAACATACGCATACTAATGGCACCAAGGTCATAAAGAGGTTGGGCAATAGTTGTCAAGTTTGGACGGGTAAAGCGAGAGACTTGCGAATCATCACTGGCAATGATCTCAAATTCTTCTGGTACTGACACACCTTTATCAGCCAAACCGTTCAAGACACCTGCCGCCAACTCATCACCTGTTACAATTGCTGCAGTTGCATTTGATGAAATCAAGCGCTCTGCCAAGGCATAGCCATCTTCATAAGTGTATTTAGATTCAAATACCAAGCCTTCGCTATAAGGAATATCTGCTTTTTTCAAAGCTTCCTTGTAACCAACCAAACGAACCTTACCATTGATGTCATCCACTAGTGGACCACTGACAAAAGCAATGCGCTCATTTTCTTTAGCGAGGTAGGTCACTGCATCAATCGTAGCTTGTTTGTAGTCAATATTGACACTTGGAAGCTGATGCTCTACATCCACAGTTCCTGCGAGAACAATCGGAGTACGTGAACGCGAAAATTCTGAGCGAATTTTATCTGTCAAGTGATAACCCATAAAGATAATGCCATCTACCTGCTTTGAAAAGAGGGTATTGACAACAGAAACTTCTTTCTCGTTATCTTCATCGCTATTAGCTAGGACAATATTGTACTTGTACATTTCTGCAATATCATCAATCCCCTTAGCCAAACTCGAAAAATAACCATTGGTAATATTTGGAATCACGACACCAACAGTGGTTGTCTTTTTACTTGCAAGACCACGCGCAACTGCATTTGGACGATAATCCAAACGATCAATTACCTCTAACACTTTTTTACGGGTATTCTCTTTTACATTTTTATTGCCATTAACCACACGGCTGACCGTCGCCATGGAAACACCTGCTTCACGAGCGACATCATAAATGGTTACTGTATCATCTGCATTCATTCCTTTTCCTGTCCTTTCTATCCCACACATTCTTTTACAAGTAGAGGCACCGATTAAAGCTCTATATCTACTTACAAAAGTGAAGATGTGAAAATTTCGTTTTCATATTTTTACTTATTCCATTCTATCACTAATTGTAAACACTTTCAAGTGTTTTTTGAGGATTGATTGAAAAAATTTCATAGAAAGCCTAGGTTTAGCTCCTTGCTACCACCTTAGAGCCACAAAAAGGAGGAAACTAAGCCCCCTCAAGTTACAAATTGTTTGATTGAATAATTTTAATTTTAACACATAATGGTTTTCGCGTTATGATAGTATCACAACCAACCAGATTCTTTCGCGATATTAGCTGCCTCTGTTCGATTACCTGCATCTAGTTTCGAAAGAATATTAGTGACATAGTTTCGGACTGTTCCGTTGGATAGATAAAGTTTGTCTGCAATTTCTTGGTTAGAGAAACCCTGAGCAATTCCCTTTAAGACTGCGATTTCTTGTTCTGTTAATGGATTGGGATGCGTCATCACCACTTCCATCAATTCAGGCGAATACTCCTTGCGTCCTTCGAGGACGGTGTGCAAGGTTTGCATGAGGTCTGCAATGCTTCGTTCCTTTAATACATAAGCATCCACTCCAGCCTTGACCGCACGTTCAAAATACCCAGCACGCTTGAAGGTCGTCACCACAACCACCTTTGTTTCTAGCTTTTCTGATCGTATCCACTCCAAAACCTCGAGACCTGTCTTAACAGGCATTTCTACGTCAAGGATGGCGATATCTACAGACTCCTTTTCTAATAGTTGAATTGCTTCCTGCCCATTCTTGGCTTGGAGGACAGACTCTACATCTGCTTGAAAGGCAAGCAACTGGCACATGGCATCTCGCAACATACTTTGATCTTCTGCAACAAGTAGTTTCATCTTAGTTTCTCTCCTTATAAGGTAGTAGAACCTGCAATTCCGTTGGATGTTTCTGACTGATTACACTTACTTCTCCTGAAAATGGGAAAACACGATCTCGGACTGTATGGAGCTCATCCCCGCTTATAGAAGCAAAGCCACAGCCATCATCTCTCACTGTTAGAATGAGTTCTTTCTCTGTCCGTTCTAATTTTAAGTAAGCTTTAGACGCTTGGGCATGTTTGATGATATTGGTCACTAATTCAAGCAAAATCATGGAAGCCGTTGACTCCAATTCCTGAGTTAAGCTAGCTGTATCTAGTTGATTAGCTATTTCCACCTCAATTCCAGCAATTTCTAACATCTTTTTCACAGTCTCTAGTTCGGATGTCAAAGTTCTAGACTTAAGATTTTCCACAATGGTTCGCACTTCACGCATTGATTCTTTGCTAATTTGCTGTATTTCTCTTAATTCCTTTTCCACCTGTGGATAAGCCTGTATTTGAAATAACTGCAAGGCTAGATCAGTTTTAACACTAATCATAGCAAAGGTATGCCCCAGACTATCATGCAAATCTTGACCGATACGACTGCGTTCATTTTCAGCAAGCAATAGATTTATCTGGGCATTTTGCTTAGCCTGAGCTTCTTTCAAATCCTCCACAATACGAATCCGAACCAAGCCAAAAGTCATTAAATCGATAAAAGTGATAATTCCAAGCAGATAGACTAGAAACTCAACTTCAACTTCCTGAAAAATCAAAAGTTGCCCCACAACAAGGAATTGAGCAAGGAGAAAAGTCCGGACATGTAAAGAATTAAAACTACGTACGCCGAAATGATAAATTAAGAGATTGGCAAGGAAAAAGAAGAACCAGATATAATTTACACCAACAAAGGCAGTATTCCCAGCTACATAGGCTAGCATAATCACCCAACAGAGCCAGGATAAACGCTGACTCTTGGTGGTTAAAACACCTAAGTAAGCCAAGACAAACAGAATGTCAATCAACAAATGCCAGCTAGGAAGCTCCCCAGTCACTACAGGAACGATGGGAAAAACCATAAAAATCAAACTGGTCCAATACATATAGTCTATGCTTTTCAGTCTTTCAAGCATTAAGCATTCTCCTTATGACCTTGAAGGTAAATGGTCAAACCAAACAAAACTGCTGAAAAAACAAGTAGATAAACTGTGGCTGATAAATTGATGCCACCCTCGTTTAAGAAGGTCTTGAGCAACTCCATCAACTGATAAGTTGGTAGGCACTTCCCGATTGCTTGCATCCAGTCTGGAAATAAAGAGATGGGCATCCATAGTCCGCCTAAAACAGCCAAGCCTAGATAGAGAAGATTGCCCACGACTGACATCAGCTGACTAGACGGTAAGAGAGTCAGGATCAAGCCAAGCGCTACAAAGGCAATACTTCCTACTATCAGCAAGAACGCAGCCCCAATCCAGCTTCCTAGAGGCATATCCACACCTCTGACCAAGTGCCCAACTGAGAAAACCACCAAGATTGAGATCAAATAATCAACCAGCATACTTGTTATCTTTGATAGATAATATTCTACCATATTTACAGGGGTATGGCGCAATGTTTTCTGCCAGTTGTTGATTTTATCGGTATGTAAAACAGCTGGGAATGAAAACATAGCTGTCGACATCATGGAAAAAGCCGTCATGGAGATGAGGTAGTCGCGCATAAAATTAGCCGGTCCACCTGGTGTTTCTTGGTACATGCCTGAAAAGAATAAATAGAAGGCTGTCGGCATACCTACTGATAATAAATAATAGACTAATTGTCGTTTGGTCAATAGAAATTCTATCTTGTTTAGTGCGATCCATCGTTTCATCTTAGTCATCTCCCTTTTGTGTTTCTTCAAAGATTGTATCCAACAAGCTACGATTATTGACTTCAATTTCTTGAATCCTACATCCTGCTTGCACTAACAGTTGCCAAAAAGCATCCGCTTCACATGTAACTACTTGCAAAGCATCTTGTTTTTGTGACCAGTTTTCAACCAAGTTAGACTGCTCAATGACTTCCTTGTATGCTAGAGGAAGGATAAAGTGCTTTTCAATCTCCTCACTGCGCATGGCTAGAGGTGTTGTATCGCGAATCAACTCTCCCTTATTCAAGACCAAGATTCGATCCGCTGTATGCTCTACCTCTTCGATATAATGGGACGAATAGAGGATGGTTACTCCCTGAGCTTTTAACTCCTGAACAATTTCCCAAAAGCGTTGACGAGTTGAAGTATCCATGGCAGCAGTTGGTTCATCTAAAAAGACAAGCTTTGGTCGTCCAATCAAGGTCAAAACAAAAGAGAAGAGACGCTTTTGCCCGCCTGACAATTTTTCTGCGAATTGCTCTTTCTGTTGCTGGTCAAACTGCAATAGTTGATCGATTTCCTGATTACTCAAGTGATTTGGATAAATTTTTTGAAAGAAAGCAATCAACTCTTTTACCTTTAGTTTCTGAACGATTACATTCTCTTGAGGGAGATAGGATCTAGTGTAGTCTAACTTAGAGCTCGTCACTGGCAAGCCTTGGATGGATACTTGACCGCTTGTGACCAGTTTATCTCCAAGCAAACAGTCCAAGAGTGTGGTCTTCCCAGCACCATTGGGGCCAATCAAGGCGACGCATTCGCCTTCTGTCACCTCAAAGGAAATATCCTTCAAAATAGCCTTGCCCTTGATGTTTTTATGTAAGCCTTGTACCTTAATCATGTTCATAATATTCTCCTTTCAATCACTCCATTCCCATAGGGAAAACGACGAAAATCATAAATCCAAAACCCCAAGTACCACGGATGAATTGGTAAAGGAAGTCTTGATCAAACCAACCTGTAAACATTTCTACCAACCATACCAAGAGTGACAGACCAATAAAGAGATAGATAATCGCTTTTTTCATTCCTCAAACTCCTTTTTCACATCTCCGACTAATTTCAAACCTTCTCTAACAAGCCAAGACATCATTCCAAATCCAGCAAAGACCTCCCAAGGAAAATGATAGAAATCCTCATCCAATCCCGAAAACATGAGATAGGTCATAACTCCTGCTGCTACTAGACTTACAGCGATAATCATTTTATTTCTTATCTCTTCTTCCTCCATTTGGTACTACAATTATAGTCTTTTGAAATCAGAGGAGATAGAAGCTTCTGTCACTAGAAAATATGACAAATGTCATAAAAAATTATGTTCAAAACAAGCAAGATACACTATACAATAAAACACAATTAGAAAAATCTAAGGCAACTTCCTCAAAAGAGATATCAAACCCAATTCACACCATAATGTAAACTAATACTTATTTAAAATCAAAAAAAGTAGAAATTTTTATCAGACAAACACATATATAGTGTATTGAATCTATAACAGTAGGCCTTAAATACTAAAATATTTCTATAAATTAATTTAACTTTCCTGATAGAGCTGTTCATATCTTATTTCAATTCTCTAAATTATACGTTGAACAAAACCCTTCTATTTCTTTCTTAAAAATTTATAAGAGTTATAAAATCTGTTAAATTTCAATGTGTATACCTAAACTACGGTATTTATTGAAAAAACTGGAGACAAAAAGTATACGTTGCCAAAATGAATTACTGAAAATCAAAAAAGAGAGAACCAAACTGATTCCCTCTTAATGTATATAATATCTAGTTTTAAAAATACACACTCACATATCTCTGTAATGTATCGGGAAGACAGGATTCG
>NZ_VMLT01000083.1:0-19893 GCF_013276815.1 Streptococcus sp. 1055
GGTTGGAAGAAGAACGATATAGGCTATTGGTATGTACACTCAGACGGCTCTTATCCAAAAGACAAGTTTGAGAAGGTCAACGGCACCTGGTATTACTTCGACGGCTCAGGCTACATGCTTGCGAACCGCTGGAAGAAGCACACAGATGGTAATTGGTACTGGTTTGACCAGTCAGGTGAAATGGCGACAGGCTGGAAGAAAATCGCTGAGAAGTGGTATTATTTCGACGTAGAGGGCGCTATGAAGACAGGATGGGTCAAGTACAAGGAGACTTGGTACTACTTAGACGGTAAAGAAGGTGCCATGGTTTCAAACGCCTTCGTCCAGTCCGCAGACGGAACAGGATGGTACTACCTCAATGCAGACGGAACAATGGCAGATAAGCCAGAGTTTGAAATTGAGCCTGACGGGCTTATAACAACAAAAATAATTTAAAAATAAATAGAAAGGAAACTTTCTAAATTGTTCTTTCACCGCAGGCTCAGGCTTGCGGTTTTTTTATTTTACAAAAACACACATTTTGAACGATTAGAAAGCAAAATCACAATCCTATTGTTCAAAAAAGCGTTTACATGAAGAATATGGAGAGGAAATCGTGGTGTATTATTGTCAAAAACGGTGTTTTGTTAAAAATAAAAAACAGTGACCGAAATCACTGCTTATCAGTTGTAGCAAATTCATAAAGTTTTTCCGCTGTGAGAAGTGCCATTTTGTCCATGCTTGTTTTTCCTTTTCTGAGATCAGAAACAGTAGTCCATGGAACTCCAGCACCTTGCGAAATAGTAGATGTAGACATCGAACTGTCTAGCAATTCTTGAATAACTTTTCTCATCTTATTTGTCCTTTTTGTTTTTTAGATAAATATATACATTGATTGCAATTATAAAAATAGCTATTGCGCTGACCATTGCATTTCCTCTCTTCATTTGATAAAATAGAGGTGTGAGGGGCTTTCGCCCCAACCTCTTAGCGTTTACCTTTTTCTTTGACGGGATTTCGGTTTACGCTTTTTGTTTTGCCTTGCGACCGTTATTGCGGTCACTAGACTTGCGATAGCAGTTACCGTTTCAGGAATATTGTCTATTTCCTTTTCAAGTAACCTAAGCCAATCTTCTTTGTTCAATTTCATCACCCCCTTTCCTTATCTTGATTATATTATATCACGGTATACCGAGAAAGTCAAGAGTTTTGATGAAGTTTTTTAAAAAAACAGGGGGCAAAAAAGGGGCAAAAGTGTCGTAAACCTCTGTAAAATGATGTAAAAACATTTATTTAAAAGCTCAAAATATAGCTGTTTTAAAAGGTATTGTAAGATATAGTAAAACGATGTAAAGGTATTTGTAAAAGCCGATGAACTATAAAACCAGGCTCTTGTTTTGCGAGGTTCTTTTTTGAAATAAAAAGAGGTTGGGCAAAAAGCAATGTCATTAAGTTAAGAAATTTGGCTCTTTAAAATCAAAAACGCATAATATCCGGTGTTGACTTGAACCGTAATACTATGCGTTTTATTGTGAGAAAATTTATTTCATTTTCTCCTGAAATTGAGTTTTTACCCAGTCTCTAATGAGTTATTTCCAAGTGACCAGTTCGCTCCAAACGCTAACATTCGATATAGTAGAGGTTTCACCAGCTGGAACCCATTTGTTGGTGCCTAAGTATCTAACTTCTAGTTTACGAACGTTTACTGTGTAAGATGCTTTTAGTCTAATATAACCATAAGTGTAGGGTGGTACGTTATGGGAGACTGAGTGATTTAAACTAAGTCCAGCTCCAGACTCCGGAGCAGAAAAGCTAACACCTGCACCTACAGTCAGAGTAGCTCCAGCTTTTCCACCATAGGCAGTTGAACTTACAGGACCTGATGTGGTGCTTTTCTTGTAAGAGTGAGAGTATTTAGTTCTATAGTCTGCAACACCAGTTGCATTAGAACGAGTCTGATACGTAGATTTAGACTCTAAATAGGCGTCTCTAAGTTCAGTCGTATAAAATGACAATAACTCTCCTGTGTTGATATCTTTTACAATACGATTAGATACAATTTCATAATTTGTACCAGGATAGACATCAGCAAAAACCGTAGATGTTGTGACTAAGAATAATAGACTTGATAGTAGAGAGAAAAACAATAGTTTCAGTTTAATCATAACAAATTTCCTTTCTTCATGAGTAAAAGATTATTTTTTCAATCCTTTGAAAGTTATAATGCAACCCGAAATAATACTGAGAGTTCCTACAGGTCTCCAATATAGTTGCCAAAAGAATAAATTTATTCTTTCTTTCAGTGTCGCATAGGGTTCGGCATAATAGGGGTTGATGTGAAATAATAAAAAACCAAAACATAAAACTATGATTCCAGTTAAGAATAAAATGTCCTTATTTACTTTCCTCATAAAACCTCCTTTTATTTTATTTAAAGCGCTTTCTATTATTAGTATACGTCAAAAAAAGAAAAAAACAAGTCTATTTATTTATTTTTTTATATGGTATAATAGAATAGTTGGAGAGTTTTTATATAGCTTTAAAAGGCTGATATGAATACTTTGTATAATCTAATGATTCTTCAAAAAATTTCTTATTCAAACAAGAGCAAAGAGAAGGTGGGCTGCATATCAGAAGTTAGATGTATTTCTGTCTAACTTTTGAGGTGTAGTTCATTTTAAAACCACGAATCCTATGTGACTCGTGGTTCTTTTTTATAAACTAGTAGAGTGTTTTGGTTGTACTTTTTGTTCAGGGTCTATGTAGTTGATAGCATTATTGACAGCAGTTGGAGCTTCTCCGAGACCTGTCGCAATCAAGTCAATTTTTCCGTCATAGTAGCAGCAGTCACCAATAGCATAGATACCTGCTTGGCTGGATTCCTGTTTGCTGTTGACGATAATCTTGTGTCGGTTGAGTTCCAACCCCCAGTTTTTAAGATTACCGACAGAAGATTTGAAACCATAGTTGACAAAGAGGTGATCTAAGTCAATCGTTTCGGTTTCATCAGATTTGACTTTTGTGATTTCAAGTTTATCAATCGTGTTTCCATCTCCAAGGAGTTGGCTAGGGACGAATGGTGTCTTGATGGTCACAGATGATTCTTGCAAGGCTTGAACGCTGTGTTCCAAGGCACGGAAATTATCTCTGCGGTGAACAAGGGTAGTTGGTGCGATTTTTTCAAAAGCCAAAGTCCAATCCACAGCCGAATCTCCCCCACCAAGAATCGTCACTTTCTTACCAGCGTATTGCTGAATGTTAGAAACGTGGTAGTGGATATTTTCATAGCTCTCAACCCCTTCAAGTTCCAGCGGACGTGGTTTGAAGGCACCGCCACCCATAGCGATGATAACTGTTTTAGTCAGGTGACTTCCTTTAGAAGTTGTGATGGCAAATTCTTCTTGTTTGTCAATCTCAAGAACCGTTTCATTGAGATGAATAGGGGTATCAAAGCTGTTTAGCTGTTCAATCAAGCGGTTAGTCAATTCTTCTCCAGTCAGGTTTGGGAAGCCTGGTACGTCTAGGATTTCCTTTTCAGGGTAGAGAATAGCAGGTTGTCCACCTAGCTGGGGAAGAGAGTCGATGATTTGAACCTTGGCTTGGCGTAGGTGGGCATAAAAGGCTGCAAAAAGCCCGACAGGACCACCACCCACAATGGTAATATCATAGAGTTGAGACATAGTTTCTCCTTTGTTTTTTCTAGTCAGTTTATTTTATCATATTTTTGTTCAATGTAAAATGGACTAGGATAGGGAAAAAAATGCCAGAAAATGGTATAATAGGATGAAAGTGTTTTGATAGGGAGGATATCAGGGATGAATTTTCAACAATTATCCAATCTGCAATATTGGACCAGTTTGTTTGCAAGTCCATGGACGATAGCTATCAATCTGATTGATATTTTGATTGTTGCTTATATTTTATACCATTTTACAAAAGCTATTGCAGGAACCAAGATTATGATTTTGGTACGTGGAGTTTTGGTGTTTATTTTAGCTCAAATCCTTGCAAATATGATTGGTTTGACTACGATTTCTTGGTTAATCAATCAAATTATTACTTATGGGGTTATTGCGGCGGTTGTTATCTTCTCTCCAGAGATTCGGACTGGTTTGGAACGTTTGGGAAGAGCGACAGATTTCTTTTCCAATGCCCCTATTAGTGCTGAGGAACAGATGATTCGTGCCTTTGTTAAGTCTGTTGAATACATGAGTCCTCGTAAAATCGGGGCCTTGGTTGCTATTCAGCGTGTACGTACCTTGCAGGAGTATATTTCGACAGGAATTCCCTTGGATGCTAAGATTTCTGCAGAACTTCTCATTAACATTTTTATTCCCAACACTCCCCTACATGATGGTGCGGTGATTATCAAAGAAGAACGTATTGCTGTGACGTCTGCCTATCTGCCCTTGACAAAAAACACAGGGATTTCCAAGGAATTTGGGACCAGACACCGGGCGGCTATCGGTTTATCAGAAGTCTCAGATGCCTTGACTTTTGTCGTATCAGAGGAAACGGGAGGAATTTCGATAACCTATAATGGAAGCTTTAAGCACAACCTAACACTTGATGAATTTGAAACAGAATTACGTGAAATCTTACTTCCAAAAGAGGAAGCGGGTCTTAGTTTTAAAGAACGATTGCTAGGAGGATGGAAACATGAAAAAAAATAGTTTATATATCATATCCTCACTCTTTTTTGCTTGTGTCTTATTTGTCTATGCTACGGCGACGAATTTTCAAAACAGTACCAGTGCTAGGCAGGTAAAAACGGAAACCTATACGAATACAGTAACAAATGTTCCTATTGACATACGCTATAATAGTGATGAGTATTTTATTAGCGGTTTTGCTTCAGAAGTCTCAGTGGTCTTAACTGGTGCAAATCGCCTATCGCTAGCTAGTGAAATGCAAGAAAGCACACGTAAATTCAAGGTTACTGCTGACCTAACAGATGCCAGTGTTGGAACGATTGAAGTTCCTTTGAGCATTGAAGATTTACCCAATGGGCTGACCGCTGTGGCGACTCCGCAAAAAATTACAGTCAAGATTGGGAAGAAGGCTCAGAAGGATAAGGTAAAGGTTGTACCAGAGATTGACCCTAGTCAAATTGATAGTCGGGTACAGATTGAAAATGTTACGGTGTCAGATGAAGAAGTGTCGATTACGAGTGATCAAGAGACATTGGATAGAATTGATAAGATTATCGCTGTCTTGCCAACTAGCGAACACATAACAGGTAATTACAGTGGTTCAGTACCTTTGCAGGCAATCGACCGCAATGGTGTTGTCTTACCGACAGTTATCACTCCCTTTGATACAACAATGAAGGTAACTACAAAACCAGCAGCACCAAGTTCAAGCACATCAAATTCAACTACAAGCAGTTCATCGGAGACATCTTCGTCAACGAAAGCAACTAGTTCAAAAACGAATTAAAAATAGAAAAAGGATTTTATAAAAATGGGTAAATATTTTGGGACTGATGGAGTCCGTGGAGAAGCTAATGTGGAACTTACTCCAGAATTAGCTTTTAAGCTAGGACGTTTTGGAGGCTATGTTCTTAGTCAACATGAAACGGAAGCACCGAAAGTCTTTATAGGACGTGACACACGTATTTCAGGGGAAATGCTAGAATCTGCCTTGGTAGCTGGTCTTCTATCTGTAGGAATTCATGTATACAAACTAGGTGTTCTGGCGACACCAGCAGTAGCTTACTTGGTAAAAACTGAGGGAGCAAGCGCCGGTGTCATGATTTCTGCTAGCCACAACCCAGCCCTTGATAATGGAATCAAGTTCTTTGGCGGTGATGGCTTCAAACTAGATGACGAAAAAGAAGCAGAAATTGAAGCCTTGCTAGATGCTGCGGAAGACACTCTTCCTCGTCCAAGTGCAGAAGGCTTGGGAACTTTGGTAGATTATCCAGAAGGCTTGCGTAAGTATGAAGGCTACCTTGTTTCAACTGGAACTCCTCTTGAAGGAATGAAGGTTGCCTTGGATACAGCTAATGGTGCAGCTTCTACAAGTGCCCGTCAAATCTTTGCAGCCCTTGGTGCTCAGTTGACTGTTATAGGGGAAACACCAGATGGTCTTAACATCAACCTTAATGTTGGTTCAACCCACCCAGAAACCCTTCAAGAAGTGGTCAAAGAAAGCGGCTCAGCTATTGGTTTGGCCTTTGATGGAGACAGTGACCGTTTGATTGCTGTTGATGAAAATGGCGACATCGTCGATGGTGACAAGATTATGTACATCATTGGGAAATACCTTTCTGAAAAAGGACAATTGGCTCAAAATACAATTGTGACAACTGTTATGTCTAACCTTGGTTTCCACAAGGCCTTGGATCGCGAAGGTATTAACAAGGTAGTCACTGCAGTTGGCGACCGCTACGTTGTTGAAGAAATGCGAAAATCAGGCTACAACCTCGGTGGTGAACAATCTGGGCACGTTATCTTGATGGACTACAATACAACAGGTGATGGTCAATTATCCGCTGTCCAATTGACAAAAATCATGAAGGAAACTGGTAAGAGCTTGTCAGAGTTGGCAGCAGAAGTAACCATCTATCCACAAAAATTAGTCAATATCCGAGTGGAAAATGCCGTGAAGGAAAAGGCTATGGAAGTGCCAGCTATCAAGGCTATCATCGAGAAGATGGAAGAAGAAATGGCAGGGAATGGTCGTATCTTAGTACGCCCAAGTGGAACAGAGCCCCTCTTGCGTGTTATGGCAGAAGCGCCTACCACAGAAGAAGTTGACTACTATGTTGATACCATCGCAGACGTAGTTCGAGCTGAAATTGAGATGGACTAAAACTTAGAAAACTAGATGAAAATAAAAAATTATGGTACAATAGCTTATAATATTGTAGCCGAGGGAGAAAGATATGAATCTTAAACGTGAACAAGAATTTGTTAGTCAGTATCATTTTGATGCGCGTAATTTTGAATGGGAAAATGAAAATGGAGCTCCTGAAACTAAGGTGGATGTGAACTTCCAATTGCTCCAACATAATCAAGAAAATCAAGTGACTTCCTTGATTGTCATCTTGACATTTATGATTGTATTTGATAAGTTTGTCATCAGTGGAACCATTTCACAGGTAAATCATATCGATGGCCGTATTGTCAATGAACCAAGTGAATTGAGCCAAGAAGAAGTGGAAACTTTGGCTCGTCCATGTTTGAATATGCTCAACCGTTTGACTTACGAAGTAACTGAAATTGCATTAGACTTACCAGGAATCAATTTGGAGTTCTAATATGAAACTAGCTGTTATCACAGATTCTTCTGCCTATCTCAGTGCAGAGACCTTGCAAAGAGAAGATTTGTATGTCTTGGATATTCCTGTCAATATTGATGGTGAGGAGTATGTCGAAGGCATCAATCTGACTGCTGAGGAATTTTACCCAAAAATGGCTCAGGCTTCTGAATTGCCTAAGACCAGTCAACCAAGTATTGCCAAGTTAGATGAGATCTTAACTTCGCTCAAAGAACAAGGTTATACACATGCCTTGGGGCTGTTCCTATCTTCTGGAATTTCAGGTTTTTACCAAAATATTCAGTATATGGTGGATGACTATGAAGGTTTAACCATTGCTTTCCCAGACACTTTGATTACAAGCGCTCCCCTAGGCATCATGGTTGAAAGCGTCTTTAACTGGCGAGATCAGGGCGATGATTTTGCTATCATTCAGGATAAGCTAGCTATTCAAATCAGCCGTACGTCAGCTTTTATCATGGTAGATGACCTGGATCATTTGGTAAAAGGTGGGCGCCTTTCAAATGGGGCTGCCATTTTGGGCAATTTGCTTAGCATTAAGCCAATCCTTTATTTTAACGATCAAGGTGTGATTGAAGTTTACGAAAAAGTTCGTACGGAAAAGAAAGCAACCAAGCGCTTGATTGAAATCATCAAGGAAACAACGGCTTCAGGCCAATATCGGGTCATTGTCATTCATGGGAATGCTCCTGAAAAGGCTGAAGAATTGCGTCAGCACTTGATTGAATCTGGATTAAGTTCAGATGTTTCGCTTGCTACATTCGGTAGTGTCATTGGAACCCACCTAGGAGCAGGAAGTATTGCTCTGGGTTATATTCCAGTGATTTAGTTGGCACTTTTAGGCTAGTTAAGATGCCTTGTATCTTAGCAATTGAACACGGACTACCTGCCTCTTGAAAAAAGATGCCTGTCTTGCCTTTCGTGGCAAGTCAGCGTCATTCCCTATTTTTCATGGGCAGCTAAGGTCCTTTGTATCTTGATAATTGAACACGCCTGGGACCCTGTGTGAAAAAGATAGTTCTTCCAAGGAGTAGACACTTCTTGATCAGAATTCCTATTTTCACTTTGTGTTCTTACAGGCCTTGTATCTTAGACAGGAGTAGAGATGAGTATTCGAGTAATTATTGCTGGTTTTAAGGGAAAGATGGGTCAAGCTGCTTGTCAGATGGTCTTGGCTGATCCAGACTTGGACTTGGTAGCAGTTTTGGATCCTTTTGAGTCTGAGTCAGAATGGCAGGGAATTCCTGTTTTCAAGGATAAGGCTGATTTAGCAGGCTTTGAAGCGGATGTTTGGGTAGATTTTACAACTCCAGCTGTTGCCTATGAAAATACACGCTTTGCTCTTGAAAATGGTTTTGCTCCAGTAGTTGGAACGACTGGTTTCACGAGTGAAGAAATTACAGAGCTAAAAGTATTTTCTCGTGCCCAAGATTTGGGTGGCTTGATCGCTCCAAATTTTGCCTTGGGTGCTGTCTTGCTTATGCAATTTGCAAGGCAGGCTGCTAAATATTTCCCCAATGTGGAGATTATCGAGCTCCATCATGACAAGAAAAAGGATGCTCCGAGTGGAACAGCTATTAAAACGGCTGAGTTAATGGCAGAAGTTCGAGAGTCTATTCAGCAAGGTGCGCCTGATGAGGAAGAATTGATTGCAGGTGCCCGTGGTGCTGACTTTGATGGCATGCGGATTCACTCAGTTCGTTTACCAGGCTTGGTAGCCCATCAGGAAGTCATCTTTGGCAATCAGGGAGAAGGATTGACGCTCCGTCATGACTCCTATGATCGCAGCTCCTTCATGACAGGGGTGAATTTGGGAATTAAAGAAGTTGTCAAGCGTCATGAGCTTGTCTATGGATTAGAACACTTATTATGAGATTAACGCAAATGCCTTCTGAATTTCAGAAGGCTTTACCAGTATTAGAAAAAATTAAAGAAGCAGGTTTTGAGGCCTATTTTGTTGGAGGTTCTGTTCGAGATGCCCTTCTCAATCGCCCTATCCATGATGTGGATATTGCGACGTCTTCTTATCCAGAAGAGACCAAGCAGATTTTTCCGCGAACAGCCGATATCGGAATCGAGCATGGAACCGTCTTGGTCTTAGATGGGGATGAGGAGTATGAGGTAACCACCTTTCGGACAGAAGATGTCTATGTGGACTATCGCAGACCCAGTGCGGTTTCCTTTGTTCGCTCGCTAGAAGAAGACCTTAAGCGCCGTGATTTTACAGTCAATGCCTTTGCCTTGGATGAGACAGGGGAAATCATTGACTTGTTTCATGGTTTAGAAGATTTGGAAAAGCAAGTCTTACGAGCGGTTGGAGTGGCTAGTGAGCGTTTCAACGAAGATGCTCTACGAATTATGCGTGGTTTCCGTTTTCAGGCTAGTCTTGGCTTTGAATTTGAGCCAGAAACCTTTAAAGCTATGAAGACATTGACGCCACTTTTGGAGAAAATTTCTGTGGAGCGTACCTTCGTTGAGTTTGATAAACTCTTGCTGGCTCCATTTTGGAGAAGGGGCTTGGCTTCCATGATTGAGAGTCAAGCTTATGACTATCTCCCTGATCTGGCATCTAGCCAAGACAAACTTAACAGACTGTTTGATTTAGAGACTGATTTCACCTTTGAATCTTCAGAGCAAGCTTGGGCGGCTCTACTGTGGGCTTTGGAGATTGAAAATGCGCAGCCATTTTTGAAAGCTTGGAAGACCTCACGTCAGTTTGCTAAGCAAGTTCAGGATTTGCTGACTATTTTGGCCTTGCGTGAAAAGGGAGAATTGAGCAAGCGCGATTGTTATCGCTTTGACTTGGAGTTGCTTTTACAGGCTGAAAATCTTCGTCAGACCCAGGGAAAACCAGTCAACCCACAAGTCATAACAGAAACCTATCAGAGTTTGACCATTCATGACAAGAAAGAAATTCAGATTAATGGTGGCATTTTGATCAAGGAATATGGTTATCAGCCGGGACCAGACTTGGGAGAGATTTTAACAGAGATTGAGTATGCCATTGTCGATGGAGAATTGGAAAATGACCGACAAGCCATCCATGCTTATCTGAGGGAGAAGAAATGAGTGATTTTATCGTTGAAAAACTAAGTAAATCTGTCGGTGATAAGACCGTTTTTAGGGATATTTCCTTTATCATCCATGACCTAGACAGAATTGGTTTGATTGGTGTCAATGGAACAGGGAAGACCACCCTTTTAGATGTTCTTTCTGGCGTTTCTGGCTTTGATGGGGATGTCAGTCCCTTTTCGGCTAAGAATGATTACCAGATTGGTTATTTGACTCAAGATCCTGATTTTGATGATAGCAAGACGGTCTTGGATACGGTTCTTTCCAGCGACCTCAAGGAAATCCAGCTCATTCGTGAGTATGAGTTGATCATGCTCAACTACAGTGAGGACAAGCAGGCGCGTTTGGAACGGGTCATGGCTGAAATGGACTCTCTCCAAGCTTGGGAAATCGAGAGTCAGGTCAAGACTGTTCTCAGCAAGCTGGGGATTCAGGACTTATCTACTCCTGTTGGGGAATTGTCAGGTGGTCTAAGAAGACGGGTCCAGTTGGCGCAAGTTCTTCTTGGTAATCACGACCTCTTGCTGCTGGATGAGCCAACCAACCATCTGGATATTGCGACTATTGAGTGGCTGACCCTCTTTTTAAAAAATTCTAAGAAGACAGTTCTCTTTATCACTCACGATCGTTATTTCTTGGATGCTTTGTCAACTCGGATTTTCGAGTTGGATCGAGCTGGATTGACCGAGTATCAAGGGAATTATCAGGACTATGTTCGCCTTAAGGCGGAACAGGACGAGCGTGACGCAGCTCTTCTCCACAAAAAAGAACAACTCTATAAGCAGGAATTGGCCTGGATGCGTAGACAACCGCAGGCGCGTGCGACCAAGCAGCAGGCTCGTATCAATCGTTTCCACGACCTGAAAAAGGAAGTTTCAGGCAATACTGATGAGACAGACTTGACCATGAACTTTGAAACCAGTCGGATTGGGAAAAAGGTCATCGAGTTTCAGGATGTTTCCTTTGCCTATGAAAACAAGCCTATTTTGCAAGATTTTAATCTCTTGGTGCAAGCCAAAGACCGCATCGGAATCGTTGGGGATAACGGTGTTGGGAAATCAACCCTGCTCAATCTAATTGCAGGCAGCCTTGAGCCGACAGCAGGTCAAGTTGTGATAGGGGAAACTGTTCGCATCGCCTATTTCTCTCAGCAAATTAAGGGCTTGGATGAAAGTAAGCGAGTGATCAATTACCTGCAGGAAGTGGCAGAAGAGGTCAAAACCAGTGGTGGTTCTACGACTTCCATTGCAGAGTTGCTGGAGCAGTTCCTTTTCCCACGTTCGACGCATGGAACCTTGATTGAGAAATTGTCTGGGGGAGAGAAAAAACGTCTTTATCTCCTCAAACTGCTTTTGGAAAAACCAAATGTTCTTCTCTTGGACGAGCCGACCAATGATTTGGATATTGCTACTCTTACAGTTTTGGAGAATTTCTTACAAGGCTTTGCTGGTCCAGTTTTGACTGTTAGTCACGACCGCTATTTCTTGGATAAGGCAGCGACTAAGATTCTGGCTTTTGAGGATGGCAAGATTTGTCCTTTCTTTGGTCATTATACCGACTATCTTGATGAAAAAGTCTTTGAAACAGAGATGGCCAATCAAGTGCAAAAGGCTGAAAAGGAGAAAGTGGTCAAGGTTCGTGAAGGCAAGAAACGCATGACCTACCAAGAAAAGCAGGAGTGGGCAAGCATTGAAGGCGATATTGAAGCCTTGGAAAACCGTATCGCTGCTATTGAAGAGGAAATGCAGGCTAACGGCTCTGACTTTGGTAAGCTGGCTACTCTCCAAAAAGAATTGGATGAGAAAAATGAAGCACTCCTTGAAAAATACGAACGCTATGAGTATCTCAGTGACTTTGATAGTTAGAAGAATAGAAAAAGCCCGTCTCATGACAGGATTTCTCTATTCTTTTTTTGTTTCCTGGTGGAAGACATTTTGCCAAGTTTCGTGGCGACGCCAGATACTGGTATGGACGATACCATCTAATTCATAGCAGATGAGTTTGGTCTTTTGACTGATGGAAGTGATTTGGATGTCCTTGATAGCTGAATTCAAGTCTTTTTCTGCTTTATAGGCCTCTTTATCCATCTGCTTTCCGTCTTGGCGAATATAGACAAAATCGTCAGCTAAGAGTTCTTCCAGTTGATTTCCTTGGTCAATCAATTGTTCACGCATGAGCAATTTTTTATAGACATTGTCTAAAATTTCATCCTCAGGGATAGGCGCTGGCTCAATATGGACATCGGTATCAAAAACCCCAAAACGTTCCTCCAGCATAGACTCGACCTGATCCGCGATTTCATGACTCTCAAAAACAGACAGGTCAGGGTTCATCTCTAGTGTAATATCCAGGTAGATGTTGCTACCGTAGGTACGACCTCTTTGGGACTTAACCTTGCTGATTTTGGGAATTTCCATGATGGCCTTTTGATAATCCTCAAGCAGACGGTCGTCAAAGCCATCCGAAAGGCTAAAGGAAGACTCGATGAAGATATCATAGGCAGTCTTTAAGATAAAGAAAGTGATGATGATAGCAACCAGTTTATCCACAATGGGATAATTGAAACTACTAGCTAGGATGGCAATGGTGGTTCCAAGTGAGGTGACAGCATCAGAAAGATTGTCCTTTGCTGCGGCCTTCAGTGCCTTGGAGTTGGATTTCTTACTGAGGCGAGTATTGTAGAGATAGACCACAAACATGATCGCTGCAGACATAATTCCTAGAGTTGCACCCAGAGGATCAATGACCGTTTCTTCACGACTGAGAATCTTTTGAATGGTATCCCTTAGAACATCAAAGCCAACATAGAACATGATGATGGAAGTGATTAAGCTAGCCAAATCCTCAATCTTCCAGTGGCCAAAACGGTGGTCTCGGTCAGCAGGCTGGCGTGCCATCCTGATTCCAATCAAGAGGGCCACATTTCCAATGATGTCCGACACGTTGTTGAAACCATCGGCCACCAAACTGGATGAATGAAGAAGATGGCCAGTAGCCAATTTCGCTGCAGACAAGAGCAGGTAGGTTGAAATACTGATAATGGCACCACGTTCAGCTAACTTGAGATTTGAGATAGATTGCTTCATTCAACTTCCTTTCTAGTCATATAGCATTCTACCATTATACTGGTTTTCAAGGGAAAATTCAAATAAGGTAGTTTTTACTCTTTTAAAACTACCCAAAATTTGGTATAATAGTACTACTCAAGGGAGTAGCTGGCAGAAACCTGTGATAGTGTCGTCATTCCGAATTTTATACTGAAAAGTATGCTTTCCGGCACTATCTTAAACAGCGAGACTTGTTATGATTAACAGGTCTCTTTTTGTTTGTCGTGAAAAGATACGATGAGAAAAAGAGAGCCTGTTTTGCACACAATGTCAAGGAGGAGACACATGTCAAAAGAACAAAAACGCCAAGCGTTTTACACTCAGAGTCCTGAAGAGGTCTTGCAGGCTGTGGATGCGACCGAGCAAGGTTTGTCATCAAGTGAGGCAGAAAAACGCCTTGCCGAATTTGGTCACAATGAACTCGAAGAAGGCGAGAAACGATCAATCCTAGTCAAGTTCATCGAGCAATTTAAGGATTTGATGATTATTATCCTAGTTGCGGCAGCTATCTTGTCAGTCGTGACTTCTGGTGGAGAAGATATCGCAGATGCCATTATCATCCTAGCCGTGGTTATCATCAACGCTGCCTTTGGTGTTTACCAAGAAGGAAAAGCCGAAGAAGCTATCGAAGCCCTCAAATCCATGTCTAGCCCTGCTGCCCGAGTACTTCGTGATGGGCATATGGCGGAGATTGACTCTAAAGAATTAGTACCAGGTGATATCGTTGCCCTTGAAGCAGGTGATGTGGTACCAGCAGACTTACGTTTGCTAGAAGCCAATTCTCTTAAAATCGAAGAAGCAGCTTTGACAGGTGAGTCTGTGCCAGTCGAAAAAGACTTGTCAGTCGAGCTTGCGACAGATGCTGGTATCGGTGATCGTGTCAACATGGCCTTCCAAAACTCAAACGTGACCTATGGTCGTGGGATGGGTGTTGTTGTCAATACAGGGATGTACACTGAAGTTGGTCATATCGCTGGTATGCTTCAAGATGCGGATGAGACAGATACACCACTCAAACAAAACTTGAACAACCTTTCTAAGGTCTTGACCTATGCTATCTTGGTCATTGCCCTTGTTACTTTTGTAGTGGGTGTCTTCATTCAAGGGAAAAGTCCACTTGGTGAGTTGTTGACTTCTGTTGCCCTTGCCGTTGCAGCCATTCCAGAAGGACTTCCTGCTATCGTTACCATCGTTCTTTCCCTTGGTACTCAAGTTTTGGCCAAACGCCATTCCATCGTTCGTAAGTTGCCAGCAGTAGAAACACTTGGTTCAACTGAAATTATCGCTTCTGATAAGACTGGTACACTGACTATGAACAAGATGACAGTCGAAAAAGTCTTCTACGATGCAGTCCTACATGACTCAGCTGATGATATTGAACTGGGTCTTGAAATGCCCCTACTTCGTTCAGTTGTCTTGGCTAATGATACGAAAATCGATGTGGAAGGCAACCTGATTGGTGACCCAACCGAAACAGCCTTTATCCAATATGCCTTGGACAAGGGCTACGATGTTAAAGGTTTCTTAGAGAAATATCCTCGTGTAGCTGAATTGCCATTTGACTCTGAACGTAAGCTCATGTCAACAGTTCATCCACTTGCAGATGGACGCTTCCTCGTAGCTGTTAAAGGTGCGCCAGACCAACTTTTGAAACGTTGTGTTCTCCGTGACAAAGCTGGGGATATTGCTCCGATTGACGAGAAGGTTACAAACCTCATTCACACAAACAACTCTGAAATGGCTCACCAAGCCTTGCGTGTCCTTGCAGGTGCTTATAAGATTATTGACAGCATTCCAGAAAATCTCACTTCTGAAGAGCTTGAAAATGATTTAATCTTCACTGGTTTGATTGGTATGATTGACCCTGAACGTCCTGAGGCAGCTGAGGCTGTTCGTGTGGCTAAGGAAGCTGGAATTCGTCCAATCATGATTACAGGTGACCACCAAGACACCGCAGAAGCTATTGCCAAACGTTTGGGAATCATTGATGCAAACGATACAGAAGACCACGTTTTAACTGGTGCTGAGCTCAACGAATTATCTGATGAAGACTTTGAAAAAGTTGTTGGTCAATACTCTGTTTATGCCCGTGTGTCTCCAGAGCACAAGGTTCGTATCGTCAAGGCTTGGCAAAAACAAGGTAAGGTCGTTGCCATGACAGGTGACGGTGTCAATGATGCCCCAGCTCTGAAAACAGCAGACATCGGTATCGGTATGGGAATCACTGGTACAGAGGTTTCTAAGGGGGCTTCTGATATGATTCTTGCAGATGATAACTTTGCGACTATTATCGTCGCAGTGGAAGAAGGACGTAAGGTCTTCTCAAACATTCAAAAGACTATTCAGTACCTACTTTCTGCCAATACTGCTGAAGTATTAACCATCTTCCTATCAACCTTGTTTGGTTGGGATGTCTTACAGCCGGTTCATCTTTTGTGGATCAACTTGGTAACGGATACCTTCCCAGCTATCGCTCTTGGTGTTGAACCTGCGGAGCCTGGTGTCATGAATCATAAACCACGTGGACGCAAGGCAAGCTTCTTCTCAGGTGGTGTTTTGAGTTCTATCATTTATCAAGGTGTACTCCAAGCAGCTCTTGTTATGAGTGTTTATGGCCTTGCGATTGCTTACCCAGTTCATGTGGGTGACAATCATGCCATTCATGCAGATGCCCTAACGATGGCCTTTGCAACCCTTGGTTTGATTCAGCTCTTCCATGCTTACAATGTCAAGTCTGTCTACCAATCCATCTTGACAGTTGGTCCATTCAAGTCTAAGACCTTTAACTGGTCCATCTTGGTATCCTTTATCCTTCTCATGGCAACAATCGTTGTAGAACCGCTTGAAGGAATCTTCCACGTAACCAAACTAGACTTGTCACAATGGGGAATTGTTATGGCTGGAAGCTTCTCAATGATTATCATCGTCGAAATCGTTAAGTTTATTCAACGCAAACTCGGTTTTGACAAGAATGCGATTTAAGGGAGGTTTCGGATGTCAGCATATCAATTACCGACCGTATGGCAGGATGAAGCTAGTAATCAAGGAGCCTTTACGGGCTTAAATAAACCAACAGCAGGTGCCCGTTTCGAACAAAACTTGCCAAAAGGAGAACAAGCTTTTCAGCTTTATTCACTGGGAACACCAAATGGTGTGAAGGTCACTATCTTATTGGAAGAATTACTAGAGGCTGGTTTTAAGGAAACGGCTTACGACTTGTATAAGATTGCTATCATGGATGGGGATCAATTTGGTTCAGACTTCGTAAAGCTCAATCCAAATTCCAAGATTCCAGCCTTGTTGGACCAGTCAGGAACTGAAGAAGTAAGAGTCTTTGAATCTGCTCATATTCTCCTTTATCTTGCTGAGAAATTTGGAGCCTTTCTACCAAGTAATCCTGTGGAAAAGGTAGAAGTTTTGAATTGGCTATTCTGGCAAGCTGGGGCTGCACCTTTTCTAGGTGGGGGATTTGGACATTTCTTTAATTATGCCCCTGAAAAATTGGAATATCCTATTAACCGTTTTACGATGGAAGTGAAACGCCAGTTGGATTTATTGGATAAGGAATTGACTCAGAAACCTTATATTGCAGGCAATGACTATACGATTGCAGATATTGCCATCTGGTCTTGGTATGGACAGTTAGTTCAAGGAAAACTTTACCAAGGTTCTGCAAAATTCTTGGATGCCTCAAGTTACCAGAATTTAGTAAAATGGGCAGAAAAAATTGCCAATCGTCCAGCTGTTAAGCGTGGGATGGAAGTAATTTATAAAGAAATTAATACTCTTTGAAAATCTCTTCAAACCACGTCAGCGTCGCCTTGCCGTANNCAGTGTTTTGAGCAACCTGTGCTAGCTTCCTAGTTTGTTTTTTGATTTTCATTGAGTATAAGTAGCAAAAAAGTCATCTTCGGATGGCTTTTTGCTACAGTTGAGGGAAAGGGCTTGCAGTTATCGGCTTTTGTGCTATAATTGTTATAATATAGTAAAAAACAAGAGGAGTGTGAGGAAGTGGAAAAGAAAATTGTAAAAGATATTTTGTTTTTATCTCAGGTATCTCAGCCGGCAAGTCAGGAAGACCTTTATCTTGCCAGAGATTTGCAGGATACACTCTTAGCAAATCGTGAGACCTGCATTGGTCTAGCTGCCAATATGATTGGGGTGCAAAAGCGCGTGATTATCTTTAATCTTGGCTTGGTTCCCGTGGTCATGTTTAACCCAGTGCTTCTGTCCTTTGAAGGATCCTATGAGGCAGAAGAAGGCTGTTTGTCCTTGGTAGGTGTGAGATCAACTAAGCGTTATGAAACCATAAGGCTTGCCTATCGTGACAGCAAGTGGCAGGAACAGACCATTACCTTGACAGGCTTCCCAGCTCAGATTTGCCAGCATGAGCTGGATCACTTGGAAGGACGAATCATTTAGGAGGAAAGCAAATGAAACGAATAGTCTTTGAACTTATTTTTATCGCAACGACCTGGTATATCTTTTTACCGCCCCTTAACCTGACCAGCTGGGAATTTCTCTTCTTCCTCTGTGGGCATTTGTTAGTTGTGGCAATCTTATTTGGCTTTGGCAAGGGGATAAACCTTGTCAAAACGGTTCATGTGCGCCACGGTAAGGCGGAAGCTGCCTTAAATCTTGAGGGTTTCAAAATCAATCGGTTAGGGAAAATTCTGTTAGCTTCGATTGGAGGAATTCTTCTCTTGGCAGCTTTGGTTTCCTTGGTAACTTCCAGCATGTTTCAGGCTAAAAATTATGCCAATGTAGTCACGGTTACGGAAAAAGACTTTACTGAATTTCCTAAGAGTGACACCAGTAAGGTTCCTATCTTAGATAGAAGTACTGCTGAAAAAATTGGTGACCGCTACTTGGGTTCCCTAACAGATAAGGTGTCGCAGTACGTAGCGGCAGATACCTATACCCAATTGACAATTGATGGGAAACCTTATCGAGTGACGCCACTAGAATACGCAGACCCTATCAAGTGGTTTAACAATCAAGCCAAGGGAATCGGTGAGTATATCAAGGTGGACATGGTAACTGGAAATGCGGATTTGGTGGGCTTGAAGACACCAATCAAGTATTCAGACTCGGAGTATTTTAACCGTGATGTCAAACGTCACCTGCGCTTGAAGTACCCGACCAAAATCTTTAAAACTCCATCTTTTGAGGTGGACGATGAGGGCAATCCTTTCTATGTAGCAACGGTTTACCAAAAGCAATTTGGACTTGCGGTTCCTCGTCCTGCTTCAGTCATTATCTTGGATGCTACAAATGGAGAAACCAAGGAATACAGCTTATCAGATGTTCCAGAATGGGTGGATAGGATCTATCCAGCAGAGGAAACCATTGAGCAAATCAACTACAACGGCAAGTACAAGGACGGTTTCTTGAATGCCATGATTTCCAAGAAAAATGTGACCCAGACTACCAATGGCTATAATTACTTGTCTATCGGTAATGACATCTATCTCTACACAGGTGTGACGTCGGCTAATGCGGATGAGAGTAATCTTGGTTTCATCCTTGAAAATATGCGAACAGGAGAAATTACTAAGTATAGCTTGGCTTCTGCGACAGAAGAATCAGCCCGTGAATCAGCAGAAGGTGCTGTTCAGGAGAAATCCTACAAAGCAACCTTCCCAATCCTCATCAACCTCAATGACAAGCCTTTCTACATCATGGGTTTGAAGGACAATGCTGGCTTGGTCAAAGAGTATGCTCTAGTAGACGCAGTCGAGTACCAAAATGTTATCGTAGCTACTACAGTGGAAGAGATGCTCAGCAAGTATGCCAATAAAAACGACCTTGAAATTGACAATGCAACGACAGAAAGCATCAAGGGAGTAGTAGCAGACCTCAAATCAGCTGTTATCAAGGGCGACACCGTCTACTTCTTTAAAGTTGATGGCAAGATTTACAAGGTTAAGGCCTCAGTATCAGATGACCTTCCTTACCTTGAAAATGGTAGAACCTTCGAAGGTCAAGTAGGAAAAGACAGCTATCTCAAGACCTTTAAAGTACAGTAATACTCTGCGAAAATCTCTTCAAACCACGTCAACTTTATCTGCAACCTCAAAGCTGTGCTTTGAGCAACCTGCGGCTAGTTTCCTAGTTTGTTCTTTGATTTTCATTGAGTATAAAAAAGGTTTATTTAAGAAATATATGTTATAATAAAATAAATTAAGACTAATGGAGGACAAAGAAATGGGTTTTTATTTGATGCTTGCTTCAATGCTACTTGGACTGCTCGCTTTGAAGATAGGTTTTTCTCAGTTCAAGGAGAAAAAAGATAAATTCTTATCTATCTTAACAAGTTTAGCTGGCGCAGCCCTTGTTCTCGTGGCTATCTGGTTAGGATGGCCCAAATAAATAGAGAAGCCTCGGTCAAACCGAGGTTTTTCATACTCTTCGAAAATCTCTTCAAACCGCGTCAGCTTCGCCTTGCCG
>NZ_VMLT01000084.1:0-508 GCF_013276815.1 Streptococcus sp. 1055
TCGATAGCCTTGTTCGCTTTGTCAGCAGCTGCTTGAGCTTCTGCCTTAGCTTTCGCTTTTTCTTCAGCTGTTAGATCTTGGCGAGCATCGATTTCTGCTTCTTTCTTAGCTAATTCATCTGCCACTGCTTTCTTAGCAGCATCTTTGGCTACTGGATTCACAGCACCAACTGCAGACTCACCGGCTTCTTTGGCTTTAGCTACTTCTGCATCACTTGTTGCGGCTGCTACTGCTGCCTTAGCCTTGTCTGCTTCTTCCTTAGCCTTGTCTTTAGCAGCTTTCTTCTCTGCATCTGTCAAGTCTGTACGCTCATCAATGGCCTTGTTCTTAGCAGCAAGAGCGTCATCAATGGCTTTGTCAGCGGCTGCTTTAGCAGTTGTTTCTGGATTCACAGCTTTAATCGCTTCTACACCTTGTGTCTTAGCGGCTTCTACTTTATCTTGAGCTGCTTTGGCTTCTTCTGGTGTTGCGGCTACATCTGGTTGAGCATCGATAGCCTTGTTCGCTT
>NZ_VMLT01000085.1:0-508 GCF_013276815.1 Streptococcus sp. 1055
CTTTCGCTTTTTCTTCAGCTGTTAGATCTTGGCGAGCATCGATTTCTGCTTCTTTCTTAGCTAATTCATCTGCCACTGCTTTCTTAGCAGCATCTTTGGCTACTGGATTCACAGCACCAACTGCAGACTCACCGGCTTCTTTGGCTTTAGCTACTTCTGCATCACTTGTTGCGGCTGCTACTGCTGCCTTAGCCTTGTCTGCTTCTTCCTTAGCCTTGTCTTTAGCAGCTTTCTTCTCTGCATCTGTCAAGTCTGTACGCTCATCAATGGCCTTGTTCTTAGCAGCAAGAGCGTCATCAATAGCTTTGTCAGCGGCTGCTTTAGCAGTTGTTTCTGGATTCACAGCTTTAATCGCTTCTACACCTTGTGTCTTAGCGGCTTCTACTTTATCTTGAGCTGCTTTGGCTTCTTCTGGTGTTGCGGCTACATCTGGTTGAGCATCAATGGCCTTGTTCGCTTTGTCAGCAGCTGCTTGAGCTTCTGCCTTAGCTTTCGCTTTTTCTTCAGC
>NZ_VMLT01000086.1:0-11830 GCF_013276815.1 Streptococcus sp. 1055
TAGTTTTGCAGGAAGTCTAATAAATATAAACCGTAAATATGCCTGCCTGCTTTTGCTATCATGGTTTGGCTACCTATCCCAAGTTCGGATAAAAATACTTTCAAGTATTTATTCAATCCATAATTTGTAGAAAGTTTATACCTTCTATCACAAGAGACCAAATCATATTTCTTTAATTCTTCACGATTATAAAGAACCTTATCTTGTTCCTCTTTCAATGCATCCAATACAGATATTAAATCTTCATCAATAATAATTTCTCTTATGGAAGTATTCGTTTTTTGAGGAATAAAATTTGTCGATTTCTAGCAAATCTTCCATACGTTTTTAGAGTTTCTCTTTCATTTTCTATTTTATAATTCACCTTCTAATTCTCTTATAATCGAGTGTAAAGATTCTTTCGTTTTGGGAACAGATTCCTTCAATATACCCTCTATAATTTTAAAATTTAAGTTAGAATAATTATGATAAATAAAATTTCTAAAACCTTTTATCTGAGTCCAGTTTATCCTATCTGAATACTTCTGTTTTACTTCCTCTGATAATTTGCCTAACGATAACTGTTCTCCTACCTGTCCTAAATTCATAGCGATAGAATCAACTACCATATCATCATCTAAAGGTAAATTATATCTTCTTGCTTTATACAAAACAGCATCGGCCTTATCAAGATATAAAACCATATCCTTCAAATATGCTATATCAGTTTCAAGAGATTGACTTCTCATAAATAACCTCTCTATCATTCAAAAAATTTTTCTTGACTAACTTCCCAATGTTTGTTTTTGGAGAAAGTAAATCACTAACCAATAGAATATCTATATTACCATCAAAAATAGTCAAAAGTCTACCATATACATCAAAATATATAGAATCATCCTCTAACTCCAAAGCAATATCAACATCACTTTTCCCATCAGCTTCGCCCCTAGCATAAGAGCCAAATAGATAAATTTTAGATAAATCATATTGTTTAGCAACAGGAACAATTTTTTCCTTTATCTGATCTATTGTATAAACCATAACCGAACCCCTTTAGATTATATCTATCCACACTTTTATTTCACCTTACTCAGAATCAAGTTTAACTTCAAAAGGAATACTTCTTGTCAACACACTTTGCTTCAAAAATAACTTCACAGCAGTTGACATATCCAACCCCAACTCATTAAAAATCGCAGTCGCTTCTTTTTTCAATTCATCATCTACTCTTACAGCAATTTGTGACATAGCATTTCTCCTTTTCTTCTTGTATATCTATTGTATCACTTTTACCAATACATATCAAACTTATTCCCTAATAAATACAGTCTTTAAATTTAAACTTGCAACTTCTTCTCTAATGCTTGTGCCAAAACTTCTGAATAGTTAATCTTTTCTCGATCAGCAAGACGAACTAGCCATTCAGGAACGGTCACGTTCTTTCTAATCGCCTTGTTACTTCTCACAAAAGGCGCAGGATCAACTTGAATCATTGATACAAAACCATCTGAAACTTCAATCTTTAAAATATCACTTGGAGTAGGCAACGCCATCCCTTCATCGATATAAGAAGCTAAAACATTTTCAAGCATTTCTCGAGCATTTTTCATCGCTTCTTCGATATTTTTTCCTTCTGTACCACCACCAAATTCTGGAAATTCTACCCAATATCCTGTTCCTTCTTTATGAAAAATAGCTGGATACGTTTTTAACATTCTACTACCCCCAACATTCTACTACCTCTGATGTAAAAAGACTTAGGAAAGTAAAAATTACAATCCTAAATCTTTGAGAATCTTTCTCTCCAATACCTTTCCCAAATCTTCATTTCCATGAACTGGAATCGTGACAAGATAAGAAAAACCCTCTTTCTTAAAATGATGATGACTTCCTCTTTGACGAACTTCAACCCATCCATTCTCAAGAGCTAGTTTCACCATTTCTTTACCTGTAAGTGGCATATATATTCGTTACCTCCTTACACTTACTATTATACGCATTATGTGTATAATAGTCAAATTAAAACAAACCACTTTTTCTCAATAACTACAAAATAAAATAGACCAGCTTCCTGATCTACTTTATTCTATATTCATTGACTTTTGGTCAAATTTTGGTCACACTTTGGTCAAAGATTCCAAAAATACTAACCTATTTTAAAAAACTAAATTGTGATGATTGCCTACAAATAAACACTTTGAATATTCTTTATGTTTCTTTACGCTTCTTATTATGCCCCCTGCAAGAATCGAACCTGCAACTACTCCTTAGGAGGGAGTTGTTATATCCATTGAACTAAGGGAGCTAGATAAAAACTCTGCTGAAAAAGCAGAGTTTTAGTCGAATTAACGACGGATTTCTTTGATACGAGCTGCCTTACCTTGAAG
The DNA here is from genome assembly GCF_013276815.1 of Streptococcus sp. 1055. Classification (NCBI taxonomy): domain Bacteria; kingdom Bacillati; phylum Bacillota; class Bacilli; order Lactobacillales; family Streptococcaceae; genus Streptococcus; species Streptococcus sp. 1055. The sequence continues at coordinate 2,370 of NZ_VMLT01000086.1, forward strand.
AGCACGCAAGTAGTACAATTTCGCACGACGTACTTTACCGTAACGAACAACTTCGATTTTTTCAACACGTGGAGTGTGGATTGGGAAGATACGCTCAACACCTACACCGTTAGAGATTTTACGAACTGTGTAGTTTTCTGAGATTCCAGCACCTTTACGTGCGATAACAACACCTTCAAAAATCTGGATACGTTCACGGTTACCTTCGACAACTTTCGCGTGTACACGAACAGTGTCACCAGGACGGAATGATGGGATATCTGTACGAAGTTGACCTTCAGTCAAGCTTTGGATTAATGGATTCATTTTATTCTCCTATCTTTGTCAATCTTGAGGAATCTTCCTCAGCGGATAAACTGTATTTTTGTGCGTCCATTACACACAAGATATAGTTTACCAAATTTCTAAAAAAAAGTAAAGAAATTTATAGCAAAATTCCTAAAAAAATCGCAACCAAACCACCTATGTAAGTCAAAGTCAGGTAAGAATAAAAGACCTTCTTATCACTTAGCAGTCTTTGAAGTTCGTCATTCAAGGTCGAAAAAGTTGTTAAACCGCCACAAAATCCTGTTGCTAGAATAGCATATACTTCCTTAGACTCTACATGATTGTAGAATACTCCAATTAAAAAACAACCTAAAAGATTAGCTATGAGCGTTCCGAGTGGCAATTTAGAAGCTTGATTATAGCGAGAAAAGAAATACCGTACGAGTGCTCCCAAGCCACAGGCGATTGCAAGATAGACGATTACCATTTCTTCCTCCCCAAATAGTAAGCTAAAAGCAGGCCTCCACCGATACTCAAAAGCAAATACAGTATCAAACTAAGATAACGCCCTGTATCAAGCAGCTTCACAGTATCAAGCATTAGGCTGGAAAAAGTTGTTAAACCTCCGCAAAAACCCGTCCCCAGTGCTAAAATCAAGCCCTTACTAGTCCCCTTATAGACCAGATAGCCCTTGACAAGATAAATCAAGCAGAAAATTCCCAGATAGTTGACAAAGAGAGTGCCCCAAGGGAAATCTGGACTGGCTGGTAACCAAGTGGAAACTAGGTAGCGGACAAGTCCGCCCAACATAGCAGCTAGAAAAATCCCTAGCGGATAAAATTGTTCTTTTTTCATTTGATATTTTGATCCTGATAATCACGCGAACGTTTGAGTATGTCCGAAAAAGTCGCGACAATAGTCTCCTGATAGCGCTTGTCCTCTACACGACTTCTAACCTTTTCAAAAATAACTGCTTCTCTCTTAGTATCTAAAATCGGTTTCCCTGAAGCCTTCTTATAAGCGACAACTCCTTCAACTAAGTGCATTCGTTCTTCTAACAGTTTGACGATTTGGTCGTCGATTTGATCAATTTCTTGACGAATACTATCTAAATCCATACAGTCTCCTCCTTTATTTGAATTATTGTATCAAAAAGCCACCAAATAGGCTAGTAAAATCCTAACTCACGATAAGAAAAATGCACTGATTGATTACATCAGCGCACGTTTATACTTATCCTACTTTAGCAGCCAATTCTTCTGCGAATTGTTCCAAGCGCTCAATGTCTTCTTCCTCAGCAGAGAGATCAACTTTAACACATTCTGAACCTTTTTCTGCTCCTGTCGAAACAAAAACACGATCAAAGTCATCAACAGCCTTACAGAATTCATCGTAGAAGGTATCTCCTGAACCAACCACTCCGTAGATTTTGCCATTCAAGTTGAGATCTGCTAGGTCTTCGTAGAAGTCCATCATCTCATCTGGCAATTCACCATCACCATAAGTATAGGTCGCAACGATAGCGATGTCTGCTTCCAAGAAGTCTGAAGCGTCAACAGTTGTACATTCATCAACATCGACATCCAAGCCCAAGTCACGTAATTTGTCTGCTACAATATCTGCAATTTCTTCGGTATTACCGGTCATACTGGCAAATACAATTTTTGCTAATACCATATCGTCCTCCTCAATTTATCTTTCTCCATTATATCACATCTTTTTCATTTTAAAAATAAAAATTCTTGTGCTACAATGAAATGAGAAAGAATTGAGGTTATTTATGGAAATTTGCCATCAAATTTTAGAAAAAATCAAAGAATACGACACGATTATCATTCATCGTCATATGAAACCAGACCCTGATGCCTTGGGAAGTCAGGTGGGTTTGAAAGCTCTTCTCAAACATCATTTCCCTGAAAAAACCATCAAAGCCGTTGGTTATGATGAACCAACTCTAACTTGGATGGCTGAGATGGATCTTGTTGAAGATAGTGCCTACCAAGGTGCCCTTGTCATCGTCTGTGATACAGCTAATACTGCTCGTATCGATGATAAGCGCTATCGTCAAGGTGATTTTCTCATTAAGATTGACCACCATCCAAATGATGATGTATATGGTGACCTATCTTGGGTGGATACTAGTTCAAGCAGCGCTAGCGAGATGATTACTCTATTTGCCCAAACAACCCAACTGGCCTTGTCAGATCGAGCTGCTGAGTTGCTCTTTGCAGGAATTGTTGGTGATACAGGTCGCTTCCTCTACCCTTCTACCACTGCACGGACTCTTCGTCTGGCTGCCTATCTAAGAGAACAGAACTTTGACTTTGCGGCTCTCACTCGCAAAATGGACACTATGAGTTACAAAATTGCTAAACTTCAAGGCTACATCTACGACCATCTGGAAGTGGATGAAAATGGTGCAGCGCGAGTTATCCTGAGTCAAGAAGTCTTGAAACAATTTAATGTTACCGATGCTGAAACTGCAGCCATTGTCGGTGCACCTGGACGCATTGATAGTGTTAGTCTCTGGGGAATTTTTGTGGAGCAGGCTGTTGGCCACTACCGCGTTCGCTTACGCAGTAAAATTCATCCTATCAATGAAATTGCCAAAGAACATGATGGTGGAGGCCATCCTCTAGCAAGCGGTGCTAATTCCTATAGCCTAGAAGAAAACGAAATCATCTACCAAAAGTTAAAAAACTTGCTTAAAAACTGATAAAATACTTGCCAAACTTTTCAGAATCTGATAGACTAGTATGGTAACAATCTATGGCTCGCAAAGAGACCATGGCAGAAAGGAAATATTGCAAAATGAAAAAAGATATCCATCCAGAATATCGCCCAGTTGTCTTCATGGACACAACTACTGGTTACCAATTCCTTAGCGGTTCAACAAAACGCTCTAACGAAACAGTTGAGTTCGAAGGCGAAACTTACCCATTGATCCGTGTGGAAATTTCATCAGACTCACACCCATTCTACACTGGACGTCAAAAGTTCACTCAAGCAGATGGACGCGTGGATCGTTTCAACAAAAAATACGGTCTCAAATAATGATAAAAAGACAGCTTCGGCTGTTCTTTTTTGTTTCTTGAAATCAACTGCTGTTTTCATGTTCCAAACTAAAAAAACTTTACACTCTCGATAGTTTCTAGAGTACAAAGTTTTCTCTTGCCTAAAAAATATAAAAGATATATACTAGCTATATATAGTATAGATTGGAGATATACCATGACGACATCACTTACTAAGCAATACAATTTTAAAATCAATGAGTCATCAATGGAACAAGCTAGAGCTATCATCAAGGAAAAAGGAATGACTATGACGGATGCTATTAGTCTTTTTATCGAGCAGATTGTTCTCGAACAGGATTTACCAATAAAAACTGCAGAAGATATACATCGTGAGCGATTGATTCAGGAACTACAAGCCCAATCTGAACGCTCCTTAAGAGAATACGAATCCGGACAAGGAACTTCCCTAGACAATATGAGGCTACGATATGGCTTATAAAGTGAGTCTTTCTACTGAAGTGAGTCAGGCAATTGACAATATCCATGACTACATTACTACTGTTCTTTTATCACCTCAGTCTGCTAAGAATACTGTAGCCAGAATTTTAGACGGCTTAAAAAGTTTAGAAACTTTTCCTGAAGCTGGCTTTGATGCAGATGAAAAAATCGGACTAAAAATCAACAGTAAGTACCCTACGCGAGGAAAAATTATCGGTCAGTATATCTTGCTTTACTTTATCGACCAGACTCAAAGAACTGTTTTTCTTTCCCACTTATTTCACACCAAAAGTGACTATGTTACCTTGCTCCAAAGCAAAAATAACAAAAACTCAAAATCATCATTTTAATGTCCACCACTCTCTTAATAACCTTGTACTTATAAGGAACACAGTCTTCATTTTAACTAAAAAATAAAAAAACTTTGCACTCTAGCTAGCCACGCGATGGCTTCCAGAGTACAAAGTTTTTTATTAGACAAGGTTTAGTCTTCCTTATCTTGATTTTCAGCTCCTTTAACTGCTTTTTTAAATTCAGATAGCATTTTACCGATTGACTCGCCTAGTTCAGGCAATCGTTTTGGTCCAAATATCAAGAGAGCTCCTAAAACGATGATAATCAATCCTGGTGCTCCAATATCACGTAAGATTCCCATTCCTCTCTCCTTTCTGCTTGCGTTTCATAATGTGTTTGCTAATAGCAATACTTAATTCATAGAGTAATATCAAGGGGGCAGTCATTGCCAAATCGCTGACAAAGTCAGCTGGTGTTAAGATGACTGCGAGTACCAATAAGATAAAATAGGCATATCGGCGATAAGCAGTCAATAATTCTGGTCCAATGAGGCCAATCGACGTCAAAAAGGCAATGATAACTGGTAATTCAAAAACCAGAGCCATGGGTAAGGTCGTTTGAAAAACAAAGGACAGATAATTTTGGGCTGTTAACTGCGTTTCAAATAGTCCTTCTCCTAGCCCTAATAAAACCTGAAGTAAGGCTGGTGTTACAAAGTAAAAACCAAAAGCCAGTCCAACTAGAAAACAAAGGAAACTAGCTGGAATATAGGCAAAAATCGCTCTAGCTTCTTCCTTCTTTAAACCGGGTTTGATGAAAGACCAAATATGATACACCGTGTAAGGCAAGGTGATGGTAAAGGCCATCAGACTAGCCAAACGTATGTATATCCATAAAATATCATTGGGTCCTAAAACAATCAACTTTTGCTGAAAAGATTGGGTCACATACTGGTAAATCTGGTCTGCAAAAAGTAGGGAGACACAGAATACCAAAAAGAAACAAATGACCACAGCCAATAATCTCTTTCTAAATTCTACCAGATGTTCCACGATTGTCAATTCTTTTCTGTCCATCTATTTTTCACCCTGTCTAAAAGTGACAATCAAGACAATAATAACAAAGACTAGCTGGCTGACCAAGCCTTCCCAACTTGGATAAATTCCAAGCAAATCGATCGTTGGAAAGCCTGTCAGCAAGTGATTTGGTGCCATATTGGTCAACTGAAGAGCATGGACACTAACTCCCAGCATCTTGAAGGCTAGGGCATAAATCATCCAAGTCAGGATAAAGAAGACCTTATGTGGCAGGAAGAATTGACTGGCCTTATTCATCACTATGGCAATAATTACCAGAACCAGTAAGGCAAGTGAGATTCCCAAGACAAATTCAAAGCTGGAAATCCTTGGTAAAATCCCAACATAAAAGAGAATGGTTTCTGCTCCCTCACGGAAAACAGCTAGAAAACTGAGAGCAAACATGGAAATAAAGGAGCCTGTCTTGGTCACTGTTTCCATTTGTGACTCCATAAAGGTATTCCATTTTTTGACCGAGGATTTGCTGTGGAGCCAGATTCCAATCAAAATCATCATAGCTACTGCAAAAATTCCCACTGCTCCTTCGATGATTTCACGATTGGAGCCTGATGTTACTGCTGGAAAGGCAATTTGCAGGATAAAAGCAATAAGGAGACTAGCCATGATTCCAGTGATAGCACCACCATAAACCCACTTGAGTCCCTTTCGCATCTTGGCTGCTTTCAAGGTCGTCACCAAGGCCATGACGATTAAGAGAGCCTCTACCCCTTCTCTCAGGAGAATCAGCATGGCATCAAAGGCATTATAACGTGCGCTAGTATCAATTTGTGATAAATCTGCAATCAGTTTTTCTAATTTTTCTTGGTATTCCTTCTCACTTCCCTTGACCATAATCACAGGGCTTTCACTTTCCACTCGAGTATAGAGGGAAGGATTGGTCGTGCTAACAGAACCTTCAATCGTTGGCCAGATAGTAATAAATTCCTTCATACTGGCTGCTCCTGATGCTTGGTCACCAGCTTGGAATTGTTCCAAAGCCTTTGTCAAAAGGGCAATGCCGTCTTTGAGACTTAAATCAGAAGATGCTTCTGCAACTTCTTTTCCACTCACAAAATCATCAATAGCCTTTTTTAAGTCCTCAAAGGAAGTCTGGATGGAGTTGAAATCTGTAGGCTCGGTTTCCATGCTACTACGCAGGAAGGAAATAGCTGTTTCAACACGTCCATAATGAGCTGTACTATTGTCACGAACCACACTTTCATTGATGGTCCAAGTGGAATTCATTTTCTTAAAGGCCTCTCGAACTTTTTCCAAATCTTTGGAGGCAATGGCCTGCTCTAAGGCTTCAAAACGAGGACTTAGACGGTTGACCAATTTTTCCTTTTCCGCATCTAGGTCAACAGGATTTTGTTCTTTTTCAAAAGCTAATAAGGCTGAAGAAATTTCGGTAAGTTTGTCTTCAGTAATCTCACCTGACTGGGCTAGCTTTTCCTTAACGACTTTACCAGCCTCAGAATTGCTGTCTTTTACTCTCTCGAAATCTGATGCCATCTCTTTAACGAGTTTCTGAGCCTCAGACTGACTCCCATTTTTGACCGCTTTAGAAGCATCTGTGATTTTCACAAAGTAAAAACTCAGACTTTCTTGGGCACCTACTGGGGAAAGAATTAAAAGTGACAAAGCTAAAACTAGTAACCAGCTTTTAGCCTTCCAATAATTTCTGACCAATGTAGCCCCCTTTCTCCACACCACCAAAGCAAGCAAAGAGTCCACTACCGATGTGAGTGATGTATTCATTCATCTTATCAGTAGCGCCTAGATTGGTTTGAACCTTGACAAAGTTATCAGGATCCTTCTGGAAAGAAATAAAGAGCAAGCCCGTATCAAACTGGCCAGTTTTTTCATCAATTCCATCAGAGTAAGAATAAGAACGACGCAAAAGCGGCTTGTCCACTTCCTTAGCCAAACGAACATGCGAATCATCAGGCAAAAGACTCAAATCCACTTCATCAAACTCATTTTTCTTACCGAAAGGGGCACCACTTTCCTTGTAACGACCAAAGGTATTTTCTTGTTCTTCAAGACTAGTACGATCCCAAGTTTCTAAAAACATCTGAATCCGACGAACTGCCATATAAGAACCATTTTCCATCCAGTCCTTACTATCAGCCCAAATGACGCGGTCAAAGTCTTTCTCCTTGGTTGGATTTGCTGTTCCATCCTTAAAACCAAAGAGGTTACGCGGAGTCTCCATTCGATCCCCGATAGCTGCAAAACCAGACTGACTCCAACGAAGGGTCACGGTATTTCTCCCCTTACGGATGAGATTGCGAATAGCGTGAAAGGCAACCTGCTCATCATCTGCACAGGCCTGGATGACAATATCTCCACCAGTATATTTTTCACGCAATTGCTCTTTAGGAAAAGGCGGTAAATCCCTGAAAACTTGAGGACGCTTGTTTTCCAAGTTCATCTTTTTCAAGAAACTCGCAGACACACCAAAAGTCAGCGTCAAACGATGAGGGTTGAGCCCGACTGTCTCACCAGTATCACTCGGAGGCAAGAGAGCATTCTGGCCATCTTTTTTGACCAATTCCCCCTCAACCAACTTGGCACTATAATCCGTCCAATCCTTGAATAGCTGGATAATCTTATCTCTATCCGTCGTATGCAGGTCCAAGACAACAAAATAGATATTCTTTTGCATGGGCGTACTAATCCCAGCTTGATGCTTGCCATAAAAAGCAATTTTTTCATTTCCGTACGAGATTTTTTCCTGACTTCCTAGCTTAGGTGCGAAAAAAGCAGAAGCACCAGAGAGTCCTAGCGCTAAACCAGCCCCTCCAATCCCTGCTTTTTTTAGAAATTCTCGACGGTCCATTTTCTTCTCAAAAAACTTTTCGTCTTTTTCAGTCATGACTCTTATTCTCCACTAAGAAATTTACCCATTTGTGATAGAGGCTCACCAAGTTTTGTCACAGCTTCTGACAATTCTTTGGTATCTTCTGTTGTCAAATCTGTATAGAGCTTGTAGTGTTCCTTGTCGGTCATGTGTTTGTCCAACAAATCATTGACAGACTTGAAGTCCGCTTCCAATTCTTTAACTAGGTTAGCGTCTGATTTTTCAAGCAAAGGTTTAAAGAGTTGGAAAATCTTCTCAGCTCCCTCGATATTGGCACGGAAGTCATACAAGTCTGTATGAGAATAAATTTCCTCTTCCCCTGTAATCTTACTTGTTGCAACTTCGTTAAGCAAGTCGACTGCCCCAGTCAGCATAACCTTGTAGTCCACATCAACAGTTGCAATCTTGGCTTTCAATTCCTTGATATCATTGACCAACTGATCACCATAGCTTTCAGTTCCTTTAGTTGTATTGTCTTCCCAAAGGATACGCTCAATACGGTGGAAACCTGACCATCCCTCTTCTGTCTTGTTTTCGTCCATGTAGTCTGCCAAACGGAAGTCAATCTTGACATCTGACTCACCAAAACTCTCGGCAATCGGTTCTGAACGCTCATAAGACATACGAATCAGTGGATAGACCTTCTTAGCTTCTTCTAACTTACCTTCTTTCAACAGTTTGACAAAGCCTTCTGTATCTGTCAACAGTTTATCGATTTGGTCTTGCACAAAAGTCTTATAGTCAGCAGTAGCCTTATCAAGCATTTTTTGCTTGTCTTCAGACAAGGCTGTCACCTTGGACGAATCACTCGTATTGCTTGGCTTAGATTGGTTATTAGCACAAGCTGTCAATAGCAAGGCTGAAGATAAAAGGACAAAACCTAGTTTTTTCATTGTATACTCCTATCAGTTCAGGAAACCTGAATTCATTTTACGTTTCATTATACCATGTTTTCACTCATTTTTCAATAAATTTTCAGACAATTTAATGTTATGTTTTCTCAATCTACCAGACTTAATACGACTTTGTAACTTGTAATCTTGTAAACGATACATGGTCGGAACATAAAAGAAATCACCACTTTTATGTAACTTAATCGCAACTTAATCGCAACAAGAACATTATTATCAAATCTTTTTACATATTCAAAACTGGCGTCTTTCTCTCGTGGATTGATGCCGACGAAATCTGGGTTCCTTAGTATGAGTTCCAGGTCTTCAATATGATGAATCACATCATTGTGATGGCCTTTTATCATATGGCTTCTCAAACCGTCTTTGTTGACCTTTATGTCGCTCGCTTCAAGAACAATATCAAAAATTTCTTTTACTTCATCGGTAATCTGACCGATTTTTTTCATGATCCATAATTTCCTCCGTTATTCCACAACTATTATATCACAATCATAGTGTATATCAGGATATATCAAACTCCCGACTTTATCAC
>NZ_VMLT01000087.1:0-24430 GCF_013276815.1 Streptococcus sp. 1055
ATACTCAATGAAAATCAAAGAGCAAAGTAGGAAACTAGCCGCAGGTTGCTCAAAACACTGTTTTGAGGTTGGAGATAAGACTGACGAAGTCAGTTACATATACCTACGGCAAGGCGACGTTGACGTGGTTTGAAGAGATTTTCGAAGAGTATCAATTCTTGGGAGACTTCTTGACCAAGTCTTGAGCCATAAATAAAAAAGAGCCGCCTGGCTCTTTTTAACTAATCAGATTTTCTGTGCAAATTTTTTACTCAAGGCTTGTCCAATCAAGGCACCCACTAGGGCTCCGATGACAATACTTGCGATAAATAGAAGGACAGTTCCAGGGTTTGGCGCAACCATGATACGGTCGATATATTCTTGCGATTTTCCTCTTGCTAGAAGGGTTGCCATATAGGCTTGGGGTGCAATCCACATGAGTAAGATTGGTCCTGCTGTGCTAAAGGCAAAGAGTATGAAAGAAAGGAAATTCTTAGTTTGGTTCTTGTATTTTCCGAGGTTAGCTACTCCATCTGCTAGCAGCCCACAGATAATTCCAGGAAGGAAGGCACCGGCACCGTGTTTAGTTCCCAAGAAAAAGAGAGCAATAACAAGACCGATAGTGGTAACGGCTCCAAAGCGCGGAACTTTTGCGACTAGAATCATATAGACGCTACCGCCGACAAGGGCAGTAAAAGCAGGCGCATAAAACATGTTTCCAGTTTGGTCAAGGAGATTGCCCAAAAGAACACCAATCCCCATGCAGAGGAAGTAAAGAACTGCAAAAAGCAGTGTAGTTAAGATAGATTTTTCCATGAATTGTCTCCTGATCATTTTTTCACAATTCTCATTTTACCATGGTTTGATGGGATTGTAAATGGATACTAGAAGTTTTTGAAAACGCTTGAAATATGATATAATGGTTTCATAGTTATTTTTAGGGGGATATCATGGGTAGATTTTTAGACTTTGTCTTTAATCGTTTCTTTTTAGGGATGATTGCGACAGCCTTCTTTTGGCTATTAACCTTGGCAGGAGGAATTATCCTTGGTCTAGCGCCGGCTAGTGCCACCTTGATGAGCTTGTATGCAGAACATGGTTATAGCTTTCGGGAATACAGTTTGAAGGAGGCGTGGTCTCTTTATAAGCAAAATTTCGTCTCAAGCAACCTGATTTTCTATAGCTTTTTAGGAGTGGATTTAGTTTTGGTCTATGGCTTGTATCTCTTGGTGCAATTGCCTCATCAGACCATCGTTCATTTGATTGCGACCTTTTTGAATGTCCTAGTAGTTGCCCTGCTCTTTTTAGCCTATACAGTATCTTTGAAATTACAAGTTTATTTTGACTTGTCTTATCGAAATAGTCTCAAACTATCCTTGATTGGCATCTTTATGAGTCTAGCAACTGTGGCCAAGGTTCTCCTTGGGACCGTGCTACTTGTGGCAATTGGTTACTATATGCCTGCCCTACTTTTCTTTGTAGGAATTGGGATATGGCATTTCTTTATCAGTGATATGTTGGAACCGGTCTATGAAAGTATCCATGAAAAATTGGCGACAAAGTAGGATGAAGCAGTTTTGGCTACATACACTTCTAAGAACCTACAGTTCAGTGATGATCATTATTATTGCGAGTTTTGCAATCTTACTCTCTTACGCTGACTGGGATTCACGGGAAAAGGAAGCTCAGAGAGTGGCCCAGCGTGTAACTGCTAGAACAGTGAGTGAAATTGAATATTACCATAGAGAGTCAACCCAGATAGCTCAGGCTTTAGTTGAAAATCAAGCTCGTATTGAGGGAATCTATAAATACTTTAGCCTCAGCATGCCAGACTATTTTTACTGGCAATTAGAGCGGAAAGCTTCGCCTTATGTATCAGTCTCTCTGCATGAAAATGTTGATGATCTCTATGTTCGAAATGATTTTGTAACTGGAGTGGCCATTGCTTTTCAAGATTACAAGGAAGTCTATGTTTCTACTAAAGACAAACGTAGTGGAGAAAAAATCAGGGCTGAGGATTTCAAACCAGCAGGAAATAGTTTTGCCATTCCGGTGTCAGATCCAGTGTCAGATCAAGACTTAGGAGTGATTTACATCTCCTTGGATCCTGCTGTTTTATACCATGCCATTGATAATACTAGAGGTCATACTCCGATGGCAGTAACAGTGACCTCACCTTTTGATACGGAGATTTTTCATATTGGTGAAACAGTTGATAAGGAGAGTGAAAATTGGCTAGTTGGCTTAACCTCTCATGGATATCAGGTTCAGGTGGCAGTTCCCAAAAACTTTGTTTTACAAGGAACAGTGACTAGCTCTGCTTTGATTGTGGGCTTGAGCCTTCTCTTTATTATCATTCTTTATCTGACTTTGAGGCAGACTTTTGCTAATTACCAAAAGCAGGTAGTGGATTTAGTAGAATCCATTCAAGTCATTGCTCAAGGCGAAGAGGGGCGTCGGATTGACATTTCCGAAAAAGATCAGGAATTACTCCTAATCGCGGAGACGACCAATGATATGTTGGATCGCTTGGAAAAGAATATCCATGATATTTACCAGTTAGAGCTTAGTCAAAAAGATGCCAATATGCGAGCCTTGCAGGCGCAAATCAATCCTCATTTTATGTATAATACGCTGGAGTTCTTGCGCATGTATGCAGTTATGCAGAGTCAAGATGAGTTGGCAGATATCATTTATGAATTCAGTAGTCTCTTGCGTAACAATATTTCCGACGAAAGAGAGACCCTCCTCAAACAGGAATTGGAATTTTGCCGTAAATACAGCTATCTCTGCATGGTTCGCTATCCCAAGTCCATTGCCTATGGTTTCAAGATACATCCAGAGTTAGAGAATATGAAGATTCCCAAGTTTACCTTGCAACCGCTGGTAGAAAACTATTTCGCGCATGGTGTTGACCACAGGCGGACAGATAATGTGATTAGCATCAAGGCTCTTAAACAGGATGGTTTTGTGGAAATTTTGGTGGTCGATAATGGTAGAGGAATGTCGGCTGAAAAGTTGGCAAATATCCGAGAAAAATTAAGTCAGAGATATTTTGAACACCAAGCCAGCTACAGTGATCAAAGGCAGTCTATCGGGATTGTCAATGTCCACGAGCGTTTTGTGCTCTATTTTGGAGACCGCTATGCCATTACTATAGAGTCTGCAGAGCAAGCCGGTGTTCAGTATCGTATTACAATTCAAGATGAGTAGAAAGGGAGAAAATGTATAAAGTATTATTAGTAGATGATGAGTACATGGTGACAGAAGGTCTGAAGCGTTTGATTCCCTTTGATAAGTGGGATATGGAGGTCGTCGCAACAGCCAGTCATGCCGATGAAGCTCTAGAATATGTTCAGGAAAATCCTGTCGATGTCATCATTTCCGATGTCAATATGCCAGACAAAACAGGGCTTGATATGATTCGGGAGATGAAAGAGATCTTACCAGATGCTGCCTATATCCTGCTCTCAGGTTATCAGGAGTTTGATTATGTAAAAAGAGCAATGAACCTTAGTGTGGTGGACTATTTGGTCAAGCCTGTTGATAAGGTAGAGCTGGGAAATCTGCTGGAGAAGATTGCAGGTCAGCTCGGCGAGAGAGGGAAGAAAAGTCAGACTCTTAGTCAAGAATTAGACGAGGCTGGATTTGTTAGTTATTTAGGGGATAAGGAGAATTGGTGGATAGGTCTATCCAAGGAAAAACAAGGTTCCTTCACCATTCCCTACTATGTCTTGGGCCAAGACTGGCAGATTTTCATTTCTGACCAAGCCCTAGATGGCTTAGTTGTTACACCTTTTGAAGCTCCTTATCAAGAACACTTTGAAGGCTGGAAGCTGAATGCTGAGAAAACCCTCTTTTACGGTTCTGTAAATTTGCAGCAGTATGAGAGTCTCTTTGCCTATTACGAACCGATTTATAGGGTTATCATTCAGGGAAATCTCAATCAAATCGTAGAAGAGTTAAATCTCTTGGAGAAGGTAGTTCTTGAAAATACACCGCGTGTTCCGATTACTAAACAGCTTTTTATTCAGTTTGTCATGGATGTTTTCCATTTATTTGAGCATCTCAAAGCTGATGACCTGACAGACATCGTCAAAACCATTCATGCTATTCAATCCTTCGATGAATTGGTTTCTTATATCAAGGAAACTCTGACCAGCTTTTTCGGTCAATACCGTATGAATGAAAATGTGGTCAGTGTGCTGGAAGTCATTGGTCGTGATTACCAAAAAGAGCTTTCCCTCAAGGATATCAGTAAGGCTCTCTTTATCAATCCTGTCTATCTAGGGCAGTTGATTAAGCGAGAAACCGATTCGACCTTTGCAGAGTTACTAAACAAACAACGTATTAAGGCTGCCCAGCAGCTCTTGCTTTCAACCAGTGACAGTATCGAAGATATTTGTTATGCTGTTGGTTACAGTAACCTTGGATATTTCTATAAAGTGTTCCGAAAATTGTGCGGAAAATCGCCAAAAGCTTACCGAAAACAGGTAGAAACGATACTATAAGATTTGTATTCCTTTGCAAAAAGTGCTATAATATGAATAATATTATCAGGAGGTTCTATTATGAAAAAGAAACCAATTTATCTATGGGTCTTGCTAATCTTGTCTGCCCTTATTTCAGCTATGTCTCTGTTTGGAATGTTGAGTCCCTTACCTAGCAAAGAAGCCCTTCGTGCCGCTCAGAAACAAGTTGCAGGGGTCAGTGCTCAGCAATTAGAAGACAACATCAATTACAGCTATAGAGTAGCAGAATCAACTCATTCTATTTTTAATATGGCCTTGATTGTGCTATCTGCTATTTTAGTGGTTGTAGCGATTGTCTTCCTTATTCGTAAGAATTTGCAGTATGCAAATTATACTTATGTCGGCTATGTTTTGCTAGCCATTATTGGTTCGATTTATGGCTATGTTGGTTTACAGGACGCTGTGCAGTTAGTTCACGATGAAACCATGCGTTTAGGGATCAGTGTTATTTCACAAGCCGTTAGCATTCTCTCTATCGTCATCAATATTCTCTTCCTAGCCCTTGTCTTCTACAAGATATGGCGTCAGCAGAAAGCCTTGGCAGAAGAAGAGGAAGCAGAAAATCTTGCTTAAGTATTGACAAAAAAGAGCTATCAAGTTACAATCTTGGTAGTTCTTTTTCGATTAAAAATAAAATCATGGAGGTACATATGAAGACAATTTCTTTAGTTTATATTAGTTTGAGTGGCAACACTGAAAGTTTTGTGACGCGCTTGAAAGACTATCTCTTGTCCCAGTACAAAGGGATTGAGGTTCAAAAGATTCATATCAAGGATTTGGTCAAGGAAGGCAAAAATTTCTATGAAATGGACCATCCCTATGTCGCTTTTTTGCCGACCTATCTCGAAGGTGGGAATGGCGTGGATAACGGAGATGTTGAGATTTTGACGACACCGGTGGGAGATTTTATTGCCTATGGTAACAATGCTAGTAAGTGTTTTGGTGTGGTTGGGTCAGGAAATCGTAACTTTAATAACCAATACTGCCTAACAGCCAAGCAATACAGTCAACGCTTTGGCTTCCCTGTATTGGCTGACTTTGAAATGCGAGGCATGCTGGAAGATATCAAACGTGTCGCAGCTATTATCGCAGATTTGTATGAGTTGGAAAAGGAGAATTAATACTCAATGAAAATCAAAGAGCAAACTAGGAAGCTAGTCGCAGGTTGCTCAAAGCACAGCTTTGAGGTTGCAGATAGAGCTGACGTGGTTTGAAGAGATTCTCGAATAGTATAAAGTTCTTATAAGAGGTGGTTGAAGTTGTTCAACTGTTTTTTGAGTATAAACAGTCTTTAAGAACGTAAAAAAGCATAAGTTCAGGTCTTCAAAACCTTGTTCTTATGCTTTTTATCATAGAAATATTTGCTGAATGTTCTCTTGAAATGAAACCTTATCTTCATCTCGCGCTTGTCCCTTACCCTGCTTTTCCGATTGCGAGTGCGTAGATAAAGAAGATGGCGAAGCCAAAGAGGAAAATCAATCCCGCAATGGCAAGGTGTTTGAGGCAAGAAGGAAGATTTTTGTTTTCACGCGTTACCAAGGCGTAATTCAAAAGAGCAAAGAAAGGTGTTGTCAGGAAAGAGCCAATCATGGCAAAGCGGAGCATGGTTGAAACCTGACCAGCGAAGAACTTGATAATGACGATACCGATGATAGCAGTGATGGTCATCCAGATGTTCAAAGATTTACGATTGTCCTCTTTTTGACTGATTAGCAGTCGGAGAGATTCCTGATTAACGCGAGAATAGCCATCGATAACAGTTATAACTGTTCCAAAGATACACAGGAAAGCAATAAAGGTAATCAAGTAACGGGACCATTCGCCAAGAACAGAGGCATACATGCCCACGAATTGAGAGATGTATTTGGCTGAAGCAGCTTCAACCGCCTGCCCTGTAGGATACTGAATCAGTGCTCCCAGTGCCACAAAGAAGACGGCTAGGATAGCTGTTCCAATATAACCAGTGTTAAAGTCAAACAGAGCGTCTTCTTTGTTAAAGTTGACGGTCTTTCTCTTTTCAGCTGACCAAAGTGAATTGATAGATGAAATTTCAATAGGAGCAGGCATCCATCCTAGGAGGGAGACGATGAAGGGCAGAGCTGCCATTTGCCAAGGTGTCTTCTCGACAAAATCAGAACTGTATTCTGGATGCTTGACCGCTGCTATGATAACTGCAAGAACAGTTGCAATGGTCAAAGCTGACATGATCCATTTGACCATGCCGTCTAAAAGTTTGTAGCCTCCAAAGAGTAACATAGCCCAAATGATGGCAACGAGAATGAGGGACCACTGAGTGATGCTAAGACCAATCATTGGGAAGGCACTGGCGATGATAGCTGAGCACAGAATGGCAACACCAGCCGTGTTGACCATAGCCGAAAAGACATTGAGAATAAAGAAAATCCAGAGATAGAGTTTTCCTTTTTCGGCATAACCTTCAACCAAAGTCTTTCCAGTATCAGCTGTGTATTCAGCACCAAAACGGAAAAATGGATATTTAAAGACATTGGCTAAGATGACCAAGAGAAGTAGAGACCAACCGTAAGAACCGCCAGCTTGAGTGGAAGATACAATGTGGGAACCTCCAACAGCGGCAGTTGCCATTAGGATTCCAGGTCCCATTGCTTTTAGTTTACTTGTCCAGGTTGATTGATTTAAGGAAATAGCTTGCGACATGATAAATACTCCTTTTTGAATTTTCAGAATAATCTGGATATGTAATCTATATTCTACAAAAAACTTTGGGAAAATGCAAGAATATTTTGAAAAAAGATAGAAAATTACAGAAAATTTACAAAGAAGATCTGAAAATAACTACTATGATAGCAATACTCTTCGAAAATCTCTTCAAACCACGTCAGCGTCGCCTTACCGTAGGTATGGTTACTGANNTATCCACAACCTCAAAACAATGTTTTGAGCAACCTGCGGCTAGCTTCCTAGTTTGCTCTTTGATTTTCATTGAGTATAAGGTGCAGCAGGATAAAGAAAAACCGAGAAGTTTCTTTCTCGGCTTTGCTTATTATGAGGTTCTTACTTTTTATGCTTCAAGAGTTGATTGATGTGATCCACTTTTTTAGCCTCTCTTTTATAGAGAATAGCCCAGATGATGAGATAGACAATCGCAAACTCGATAATGAGCTGGAGATAGAAGAACCAGTGGAAAGGGAACCAACCTGCCAGAGTTGCCAGTGGGATAAAGCCAGCCAGCATGAGGAAGAAATGGGAAAGCGTCGCACGAAGCATGCTCCAGTCACGGCTGAATAATCGTTTACCAAAGTTGAAGAGAATACCGATGGCTGCCCAGATAAGAGTACAGTAGAGCAAGACCAGGGCACCGTGAACCTGATGTTGAGTCATCACTTGGCCGATGAGAGAGTAGGGATTGAGCGGTGCGTAGGTATTTGGTGCATAAATGAGTGAAAAGAGGATAGAGAGGATGAGGCCGATAAGAACACCGGCAGCTGCATCGTGAAATACTTGTTTTTTCATAGTTCTAATTTCTCCTTGATGGTTTTTAGATAACGGCGTGAAGAGTAGGTGAAGCTTTCGTTTTTCAAGAAAATTTCTACCAGACCGTTTGGCGTGAGCTTGAGGTGAGAGATGGAATCGATATTGATGATTTCTGATTGGGAAATTTGGATAAAATTGGTTGGCAAGAGTTTAAGAACCTGATAGAGTCGCAAATCAATGCTGTAGGTCTGACTCGCGGTTTCTGCTAGAACCTTCCGATTCTCGATATAGAAGCGCTGAATCTTGCCAATCTCAACTAGATAGACCTGATCATCGATTTTTCCTTTGATTTTTTCTCTTTGGTCCAGATTTTCTGCGAACTCGATGACTTTCTGGACTTTTTCGGTTTCTTGAGGTGCTTGGACAATCAGCTTTTCCTCCTCGTAAGTCTCACTAATCTGTAGTTCTACTTTCATAGTTTTCTCTCCTTTTCAGTTATACAAGGTTGTGATCACTTCCTGTATATCCTTATTAAACACTATTTTATAGCCCATGGCAAGGAACCTTGTCTATGTGGAGGGATTGGGCTCCTATGTGGTGGAGCTTTTCTGTTCTTTCTGAAATATGGTATAATAGCACTAATCAATTTCTAGGAAAATAGATACGGAAAGGGGCTGAAAGAACTAGGGGAACAGTTGGAATTAGAAAGTGATAGGTATGAAAAGTGGCGTTGAAGCTGAATAAGTTTATAAAGCGTTTGAATGAAGAAATGGAAAGTAAATAAGTTGACGATGAATTACAAAATAGATTTTATCTACAATTTGTATCTTTCAAATCATTGATTTGAATTTTAGATTTAATCATGTTACAATTAAAACTGAAATCAAATAGAAGAGGAAAATGCAAACGTGGGCACACTATTAGCAACAAGATTAAAAAATAGACGGAAAGAATTAAAAATGTCTCAGCGAGAACTAGCTGAAGGTATCTGTAAACAGGGGCAAATCAGTCGATTAGAGAGCGGAGAGTTTACCCCTGGAGCGGATTTCCTGAATGCCCTTGCTAAGAAGTTAAAAGTCAGTATGGATTATTTTTTTGATGAGCAGGTTGTAGAGAAAGTTGAGGAGTTATCAGAATTTAAGAAATTAGCACAGACATTTATTACAAATCGCAATTATGAGTCTTTGAAATATATATATGAATTGGAGAATGTAAAAGTTCACCGCCTATCTTTAGCAGATAAAATCTACATGGAATTGATAAAATCTCTGATAGATTTTTATTTTTACGGACAGAAAGAAGATGCGATTGTACGATTAGAGGGGGTATTATCACAGTTAAGTGTATCTGATTTGAACTATCTCCAAGTTTCAAACACCCTATTCAATTTTTATTATGATATTGGAGATTTAGGTCGTTTCAATAAAATTCGTGAAAAACTAGAGTATCAAGTAAATCAACTCAATTTGAGTACAATCGAAGAGTTAGAACTATCTATTAAGTTTAACTACAACGTTTGTCGTTATCTATGGTTACAGAAAAATATTGAAGAAGCTATTACTAAAATTACAGCTACTATAAAACAATGTAAGGCTTACAGAACGAATTATCTTTTGGCTGATTTGTACTTATTGATGGGAAACGTAAGTGAAAATTTCTCTTCTAAAAGTTCAGTGAAAGAATATTTTGAGACAGCTCATTTCCTTTACAAATTAGAGGAAAACATCTCAATGGCTTTGAAAGTTGAGCATTACATTGCAGATATAACAGAATAATGAATACGGTGTTCAAGTGAGCATCGTTTTTTAAACTTATCTTAGATACAAAAAAGTATCAAAACAAAAAAAATAAAAAAATATTATAAAAACACTTGACGAGCTAATTTTGAAGTGATAAAATAAATGAAAAAAAGGAGAGGTATATGAGAAGTTTGTTTAAGAAAATAGTTGCTGTATTAGTTATTGGATTAATTCTGTTAGGGATTGCGAGAACACCTCAAGTTCATAAGATAGCTAGAGGGATTGATCCAGGTCCAGCGAATATTATGTCGAAATAAAATTTGAAAGATTGGAAAATAAAAAATGAGAAAACCATATTTCAAAAAGCAGTTAGCTCTAATTCCGTATGAAAATAAATTATCAATAGGTTCTACTCCTGGATTTGCATTAGAAATATCAGATGATGACCATCTAGTGTATAATATATTGAAACTTTGTGATGGTTTTCATAGCGAGGAAGACATTGCCGATTTACTTTCTGTTGATTTCCCAACTATCACTATTAGAGAAGTGTCAGAAATTTTAAGCGAGTTAGAAAACTATCCTGTCGTTTTAGAAGATTTTGAACTAACTTTGAATAGTGAACTAACTCCTAACCAAATTGAAAGACATAGTAGAACTATGAATTTTTTATCTAATTTTGATGCGTCTGGTAATCACAAAATAGATTACATGAAAAAGATAATTGATTCGAATGTGTTAGTAATTGGTCTAGGAGGTGTTGGTTCATCTTTGGTAATGAATTTATCAGCACTAGGGGTAGGTACTATAATTGGAGTTGACTTTGATAGTGTTGATTTATCTAATTTAAATAGGCAAATTCTTTATAATGAGTCTGATATTGGTAAGCTCAAATCAGAATGTGCCACAAATAAGATTTCTGAATTTGATAGTAGTATCAAATTTATTACCTATCAGCTAAAAGTTACATCTCCAGCTGATGTGGAAAAATTAATAAACGATCATGAAATTGATTTTGTATTTTGTGCTGCCGATCAACCTTCTATTTGGATTTATAAATGGATTAACGAAGCCTGTTTTAAAACTGGAGTGGCTTGGTTGTATGGTGGCAATAGTGAAGCGTCTTCATATTTTCAAACGATTATTCCAGGGGAATCAAGTTGTTTTAATTGTAGGGAACTTAATTTGAAGATGAAATCATCAGAGGGATTTGTGAAGTATAATGAAGTTTTAAAAAATGGGTATGCAACACAAAATAACTGTTTGGCTGCAACATCTTCTTGTATCACATCATTCATGATATTTGATTTTATCCGATTTATTACTGATATAGAAAAACCTAGGGTCCTAAATAAAATCCTGACAATTGATTATAGAGATTACGATATTTCATATGAAAGTATAGAAACTAATCAAGATTGTTTTTGTTGTCATCATGTCCCTGGAGAGGGACGTTAATCAATACTACTAATTAATTAGGAGGAAAAGTCTCATGGCAGATAATAAAAAGCCTAAGAAAATTGAGATTAAAGTGTTGGACACTGTCGAGCTCACAAAGCGTGGCGGTCGTAATACTATTAATCCAGAATCATAGTGAAGTTTAGAACTTTGCTTTTTGGGACATAATCGAGCTTTTATCTATTTTATGATTAGTGTCATTATTAATTTAGAACGATAGTTTTATAAATTGGTAAAAAAGGTTCGATTATTTTTGATTCGTTAGTTTGATACTAATCGTTTTAGAGTTTGGTGACGATGTCCCGAACTCTTTTTAAAAAAGGAGCTAGCTTATGGACATCAAGAAAGAATCCATTTCAGTAAAATTGATTGACAGTGATTTAATAGAGTTGATTAATTTGCAAACAGGACAAAAGGCTAATATAAATAAATTGACCTATGATGTTATATGTTCTTTGATCAACGAAGAAGAGTCCGAAATTTTTGGAAAGTTTGAAATTTCAGAATGTGAATTAGCTCAAGTAAAGAAGATGATGTTAGATTTAAATTTACTTAGTAATAATAAAAATTCGATTATTTTAAATAGAGAGCTTGGAAATTCTATTTTTGATAGTGATATGAATGACTATGATAAAAGAATTTTATTTGTGGGTCTTCCATATGATTCAGGATCTACTGGATCTACAGGTTCTAAGGAGGCGCCGAATTATATTAGAAGATACTACTCTGGTTTTTCATCAACTAGTAATGATTTTTATTTCCAGTCTTGCTCTTTTACTTATTCAAGTCAATTCGGAAGGTATGTTGAAGATTTTGGGAATATTCTTTATATTCCTGGAGAAGGATATAATGCGTTTCATGAAAGAGTAATAAACAATCTTAGTAAAGTAGAAAATAAAAAAATTCTTGGTTTTGGTGGTGACCATTCAGTATCCTATTCGATTTTGGAAGGATTAACTCAAAGAAATAAAGATGAAATTATTTATGTTAAATTTGATGCTCATTTTGACTGTGCTGGAACTAGTGAATTTCTTCCTATTAATCATCATAATTATGTTGAAAAAATTAGAGAAAAGGAAAACGTTTCGATATGGCATATTGGAGTTAGAGAACCTAGATTACCATTTTATGAAACAAGAGATGATTTATTTATAACTGATTTTAATCAACTTAACGATATGATAAACAAGAATAGAAATAAAAAATTCTATCTCTCAATAGATGTAGATATACTAGAACCTATGAATAATCCTGGAACGGCATATCAAATTCCAGAAGGTTTTGAGATAGATGAATTAATTTCTTTTCTTGATTTATTTGATAAGATAAATATTATTGGATTAGATGTTGTAGAGTTTAATCCCCTATTAGATAGAAATAACTCGTCTTTGAAGAATGTAAAAAAAATATTAACCAGAGCAATTAGATTGTTGGAGACATTATGAAGGCACTTATTATTTTAGATTGTCAAAAGGGAATGATTTC
Organism: Streptococcus sp. 1055; assembly: GCF_013276815.1. Lineage (NCBI taxonomy): Bacteria > Bacillati > Bacillota > Bacilli > Lactobacillales > Streptococcaceae > Streptococcus > Streptococcus sp. 1055. The sequence continues at coordinate 12,647 of NZ_VMLT01000087.1, forward strand.
GGGAAAACAGTTTGATAAAGAATTGTCTAATATAAAATCATTGCTAGATTACATAAAAGAAAAGAAGGGTATTATTATTTCGACAAAACATATTGATTATGAACCAACTTCTATTATCTATTTTAGTGATAAATCTAAGTCTGACTTAGAAAGTTTTGTGGAATCTAAATCAGACTATATTATAGAAAAGAGTACACCGAATATTTTTATCCAAACTGATTTATTAGAGATATTGAAGAAAAATAACGTTGATGAAGTAGTAATATGTGGATTTAATGCCGAATATTGTTGTCTGTTTAGTGCAATTATATTCAATGATAGAGGATTTAAAGTTACTTATATAGAAGATGCAACTTCTTCTGTCAATACTCCTGATACATATGAAATGCCCGGGCTAGATATTGTTGATTTTGTAGGATGCATCTTAGATTGGTCAGGGTTAATTGAGGTATTGTACTATGAAGAATACTTATCGAAATATTGAGTTTTTTTCTGATTTTTTTCTACGTCAGGAATCAAAAGAAACAATCATTATTGGTAGAACTTCTATAAATAAATATATAGAAATACCTTATGATACTATCGGTATTATTAATGATATTTATCACCAGAAAATCATTTTAGATGAATATGATAATTATGAAGTAGAAGATATAGATGAGTTTATTCGAAATTTAATTGAACTCAATTTTATAGAGTATGCTGATGGTAAAAAATTTGAGTCAGAAACTATTAATATTGATGGGATTAGTTTTCCATTGATTACTCAAGATATATTAAAAAAGATTTTTACCAAAAAATTTTTTATTGCATTACTTATCTATTTAATTACTATTTACTCTTTTATTATTGCTAAACATTCCGACTTATTTAATTTGAATTATAAGCAAATATTTTTTTCTAGGTCGTTATTATTAATTACGTTTACTATAACAATTCTGGATTTTATTTTAGTATTTTTGCATGAATTTAGTCATTTTATGGCAATTAGACTATTGAGTGGTGAATTAGGTCATGTTGGAATTGGTCGGCGATTATTTTATTTTGTGTTCCAAACTAAAATTGATAATATTTGGATTTTAGGAAAGACAAAAAGAATTATTGTATACTTATCGGGTATAATATGTGACTTATTTATTTTATCATTATTGTGTTTATGTTCAATTATTCTAAAGAATGGACTTTTATTTAGTATTACTAGAATTGCAGAGTTTCTGCTCATTGTTGGTATATTGTTTGAGTTTAAGTTCTATCTAAAAACAGATTTATATTATTTGATTTCAGATTTATCAAATTCAAGAAATCTTATGAATGAGTCTAGAATGGTGTTAAAGAACTTTTTTACTAAAAGAAAATCGAAAAATATTATTGCAAGTATTTACTCTATTTTAATGATTATTGGTATCTTTATAGAAATTGCGATCGTAGTTTTGATAGGTTTTCCATCATTTTTATTTGTTCTAACACAAACCATAGAGGACTTTATGAATAGTAATTGGGATTATTTTTTTGCTAATCTGTTAGTTATTTCTTTGGGAACTTTGGAATTTATATTGATTTCTTATTTATTTTGTAAAGAAAAATCATCTAATTTAAAATTGTTTTTTTCAAAAATATTGACAATAAGAAAGTTGGCTCATATAGGTGAACCGCACCCCAAAAGTTAGACAGGAAAACTCTAACTTTTGGGGTGTTTTTTGATGAAACTCAATTACGAAGATAAAGTTCATATCTATGAATTGAGAAAACAAGGTGCTACTTGGGCACAACTTTCTGAAAAATATGGTGTCGTGACAAGCAATCTTAAATAATAGAGTAACTACATTAGTAGCTTAAAAACGTGATTAAATCGCTATTCTTAGGACTAGCGATTTTTCTTTTTGTATAAAAAAGTGGAGTAAGTATATATAGTCATTTAGTTTTAAAAAGCGTTCCAAACATTCAAAAATAGTTGGGACTTCCCTTAATAAATCTGTTACTTTCTTTTTCAAGATAGCCCAAGCTTGCTCAATAGGATTCAAATCCAGTGAATAAGGTGGTAGAGGTAAGAAAAAGTGTTTATCTTGAATGCAAAGTTCATCCAAAATGTTCTTGGGATGAAAACTAGCATTGTCCATGATAATGACATGAGATGTCTTTAAAGCAGGCAGGAATTGCGTTTTGAACCATTCCACAAAGAAGTTACTCGTCATGCTCTCCTTGTAAATCATGGGAGCTATAAACTCTCCGTCTACTTGTCCTGCAACAATTGAAGTCCGCTCAAAGACTTTCTCCCCTCGCCTAGCTTTCTAGTTTGCTCTTTGATTTTTATTGAGTATACCACTATTTTACTCCCTCTGGCAAGGGACTTTGTCTATGTGGAGGGATTGGGCTCCTATGTGGTGGAGCTTTTCTGTTCTTTCTGAAATATGGTATAATAGCACTAATCAATTTCTAGGAAAATAGATACGGAAAGGGGCTGAAAGATGTCTCATATTATTGAATTACCAGAGGTGTTGGCAAACCAGATTGCAGCTGGGGAGGTCATTGAACGTCCTGCCAGTGTGGTCAAAGAGTTGGTAGAAAATGCTATTGACGCTGGTTCTAGTCAGATTATCATTGAGATTGAGGAAGCTGGTCTCAAGAAAATCCAAATCACAGATAATGGTCATGGAATTGCCCACGATGAGGTGGAGCTGGCTCTGCGTCGTCATGCGACTAGTAAGATAAAAAATCAAGCAGACCTCTTTCGGATTCGGACGCTTGGTTTTCGTGGTGAAGCCTTGCCTTCTATTGCGTCTGTTAGTGTCTTGACTCTGTTAACGGCGGTGGATGGTGCTAGTCATGGAACCAAGTTAGTAGCGCGTGGGGGTGAAGTTGAGGAAGTCATCCCAGCGACTAGTCCTGTGGGAACCAAGGTTTGTGTGGAGGATCTCTTTTTCAACACGCCTGCCCGTCTCAAGTATATGAAGAGCCAGCAAGCAGAGTTGTCTCATATCATTGATATCGTCAACCGTCTGGGCTTGGCCCATCCTGAGATTTCTTTTAGCTTGATTAGTGATGGCAAGGAAATGACGCGGACAGCAGGGACTGGTCAATTGCGCCAAGCAATCGCAGGGATTTACGGTTTGGTCAGTGCCAAGAAGATGATTGAAATTGAGAACTCTGACCTAGATTTCGAAATTTCAGGTTTTGTGTCCTTGCCTGAGTTGACTCGGACTAACCGCAATTATATCAGCCTCTTTATCAATGGCCGTTATATCAAGAACTTCCTGCTCAATCGTGCAATTCTTGACGGCTATGGCAGTAAGCTCATGGTGGGGCGTTTTCCACTGGCTGTCGTTCACATTCATATCGACCCTTATCTAGCGGATGTCAATGTGCATCCAACCAAGCAAGAGGTGCGGATTTCCAAGGAAAAAGAACTGATGACGTTGGTCTCAGAAGCTATTGCAAATAGTCTCAAGGAACAAACCTTGATTCCAGATGCCTTGGAAAATCTTGCCAAATCGACCGTGCGTAATCGTGAGAAGGTGGAGCAAACTATTCTCCCACTCAAAGAAAATACGCTCTACTATGAGAAAACTGAGCCGACAATACCTAGTCAAGCTGAGGTGGCTGATTATCAGGTAGAATTGACTGATGAAGGGCAGGATTTGACCCTGTTTGCCAAGGAAACCTTGGACCGATTGACCAAGCCAGCAAAACTGCATTTTGCAGAGAGAAAACCTGCTAACTACGACCAGCTAGACCATCCAGAGTTAGATCTTGCTAGCATCGATAAGGCTTATGACAAACTGGAGCGAGAAGAAGCATCCAGCTTCCCAGAGTTGGAGTTTTTCGGACAAATGCACGGGACTTATCTCTTTGCCCAAGGGCGAGATGGACTTTACATCATAGATCAGCACGCTGCTCAGGAACGGGTCAAGTACGAGGAGTACCGTGAAAGCATTGGCAATGTTGACCAGAGCCAGCAGCAACTCCTAGTGCCCTATATCTTTGAATTTCCTGCGGATGATGCCCTGCGTCTCAAGGAAAGAATGCCTCTCTTAGAGGAAGTGGGCGTCTTTCTAGCAGAGTACGGAGAAAATCAATTTATTCTACGTGAACATCCTATTTGGATGGCAGAAGAAGAGATTGAATCAGGCATCTATGAGATGTGCGACATGCTCCTTTTGACCAAGGAAGTTTCTATCAAGAAATACCGAGCAGAGCTGGCTATCATGATGTCTTGCAAGCGATCTATCAAGGCCAATCATCGTATTGATGATCATTCAGCTAGACAACTCCTCTATCAGCTTTCTCAATGTGACAATCCCTATAACTGTCCTCACGGACGTCCTGTTTTGGTGCATTTTACCAAGTCGGATATGGAAAAGATGTTCCGACGTATTCAGGAAAATCACACCAGTCTCCGTGAGTTGGGGAAATATTAAAAGTATAAAAAAGTCTGGGAAAAATGTTCAAAATCAGAAAAACGCATAAAATCAGGTGTTCAAAAACCTTGATTTTATGCGTTTTATCATAGAAATATTTACTTCATTTTTTCCTAATTCTTTTCGAAAATCTCTTCAAACCAGGTCAGTTTTATCAGTAATCTCAAAACAGTGTTTTGAGCTAATTTTGCTAGTTTTGTCTGTAACATCGAAGTTGTGTTTTACCACTCTGCGACTGGTTTCCTAGTTTGCTCTATGATTTTCACAGAGTATTAAATTGCGATTTTGCCAAGTTTCTTTATTCGTCTAAAAGTAGAGTCTGTTCTATGCGTCTAATGTACGAATTAGGTTGACCATTTCAATAGCGCCTTGTGCACACTCAGAACCCTTATTTCCTGCTTTAGTGCCAGCTCGTTCTATGGCTTGTTCAATTGTATCTGTCGTTAGCACACCAAACATAACTGGGATTTCGCTATTTAAACTGATTTGGGCGATTCCCTTAGATACCTCGCTACATACATAATCATAATGACTTGTATTCCCTCTAATGACAGCTCCCAAGCAGATAATTGCATCATATTTTTTACTTTTTGCCATTTTTGATGCAATCAGAGGTATTTCAAAAGCTCCTGGAACCCAGGCCACCTCGATATCTTTCTCGTTTACATTCTCTCTTTTGAGATTATCCAGTGCTCCAGATAATAATTTTGAAGTTATAAATTCATTAAATCTCGCTACAACAATACCGATTTTAATATCGTTCGCTACTAAATTACCTTCATAAGTGTTCATTTATTTTTCCTCCATATTTAAAATGTGACCCATTCGATTTTTCTTTGTTTCTAAATAAAAACTATCGTAAGGATTGGCTTCTATTTCGATTGGTATTCTACTGGAAATGGTAATTCCATATTTTTCTAACTGTTCAACTTTGTCAGGATTATTTGTCAGTAAATGTAGTGACTGTAGTCCTAGGTCTTTAAGCATTTGTGCTCCAATATGATATTCTCTTAAATCACCTTCAAAGCCTAATGCAAGATTGGCATCAAGCGTATCCATGCCTTGATCTTGTAAATGATAGGCTTTTAATTTATTGATAAGTCCAATTCCTCGTCCCTCCTGTCGCAAGTAAAGTAAGACACCCGAACCATTCTCAACAATCATTTTCATAGCTTTATCGAATTGCTGTCCACAATCGCAACGTAAAGAGCCTAAAACATCTCCTGTTAAACATTCGGAGTGGACCCGACATAATACATTGGCTTCATCCTCTATGTTTCCCATAATAAGAGCAAGATGATGTTCCCCATTTAGTTTATCTATATAGCTAATTGCTTTGAAATTACCGTATCTAGTAGGCATATTGACAGTTGAAACTCGTTCTACCAGCTGATCATATACTTTTCTATATTCTTGTAATTCTTTGATGGTAATTAGTGGAATCTTGTGTTTCTTCGAGAACTGAATTAAATCATCTGTTCTCATCATTTTGCCATCATGATTCATTATTTCACAACATAGGCCACACTCTTTTAGTCCAGCTAATTTTAATAAATCAACAGTTGCTTCTGTGTGTCCATTTCTTTCTAGAACACCACCTTTTTTTGCAATTAAAGGAAACATGTGTCCTGGCCTGCGAAAATCAGAGGGTATTATATCTTCAGCTACACACATACGTGCGGTCAGTCCTCTTTCCTCGGCAGAAATACCTGTGGTCGTTTCTTTATAATCAATTGAAACTGTAAAAGCAGTCTTATGATTATCTGTATTGTTTTCAACCATAGGTGAAAGCATTAATTGATTAGCTAAACTTTCGCTCATAGGCATACAAATTAATCCTTTGGCATAAGTAGCCATAAAATTAACATTTTCTGTTGTAGCTGCTTGTGCAGAACAAATTAAGTCTCCTTCATTTTCTCTATCCTTATCGTCTATAACAAGAACAAGTCGTCCCTTCTGCAATGCTTCTAATGCTTCTTGTATTTTTCGATATTCCATTGACTGATTATCCTTTCTGCTAAAATCCATTTTGATATAATAGTTCCTTAGATATTTCTGATTTTGGAGAATTATCCATCAGTTTTTGCACATATTTACCTAAGATATCATTTTCAAGATTTACTGTACTCCCGACTTGTTTACTCTTAAGAATGGTTTGTTCCAAGGTATGAGGGATAACAGATACTGAAAAGTTTACTTTGGAGACTTTAGCGACAGTCAGACTAATGCCGTCAATTGTAATAGATCCTTTTTCAACTATTAAATCTAAAATTTCTTTTTGTGTGTTGATTTGATACCATACAGCATTATTATCTTTTTTTATTGACGAGATTTTTCCTGTACCATCAATGTGTCCTGTAACGACGTGACCCCCAAGTCGACCGTTGACAGATAAGGCTCTTTCTAGATTCACCTCACTTCCATGTTTTAATAGAGTAAGAGCTGTTCGACTCCATGTTTCATTCATTACATCAACTGTAAAGGATTGATGATTGAAATGAGTAACTGTAAGACAGATACCATTTACTGCTATACTATCGCCTAAATGGATATCCGTTAATATTTTTGAGGCTTTAATTGATAGTTTACAATTACGAGAGTCTTTCTGTATTCTTTCAACTTTTCCGATTTCTTCAATTATTCCTGTGAACATGGATAAATCACTTCACTTTCTATGAGATAGTCATTTCCTATTTGAGAAAAAGCATAAGGTTTCAATCTAATAGCGTCATTTGGCAAAGAAATGCCTTCACCTCCGACAGGAAACTTGGCACTGCCTCCAAAAATTTTTGGTGCAATATATATTTTCAGCTCATCAACAATTTGTTGTTCCAAAGCACTCCAATTCATTAGACTGCCCCCTTCTAGAACTAGGCTATCAATCTGCATGTTTCCTAGATGTTGCATTAAACTCGATAAGTCTATATGATTGCCTTTTTTCTTTATGGAAAGTATTTCACAGCCATGATTTTGATATAGCTTCATTTTATTTTTGTCTTCAGAGGAAGTGGCAATGTAAGTTTTAATATCATTTGCTGTTTTTACGATTTTAGAGGTAAGAGGAGTTCGTAAATGTGTATCGCATATGATACGGATAGGATTTTTCCCTTCCTCCAATCTACATGTCAGCAAAGGATCGTCTTGAATAACAGTATTGACTCCCACCATAATTGCACTAACATGGTGTCGTAACTGATGCACATGCTTTCTTGCCTCTTCTTCAGTAATCCATTTGGATTGATTTGTTTTAGTGGCTATTTTTCCATCCATTGTCATTGCATATTTCATAAAAACATAGGGTACATGCTGGGTAATATACTTTCTAAAACTTTTTATTAAGTTAAGACACTCATTTTCTAAAATTCCAACAGTAACTTGAAGATTATTTTCCTCAAGTATCTTTACTCCTTCTCCAGATACAATAGGATTACAGTCTAGGCTTCCAATGACTACTCTTGTAATACCACTATCGATTATAGCATCTATACAGGGAGGTGTTTTCCCGAAGTGACAACAGGGTTCAAGTGTTACATAAAGCGTCGCTCCGACAGGGGATTCTCTACAGTTTTTAAGAGCATTTCTCTCAGCATGTGGGCCACCAAAAAACTCATGATAACCTTGTCCGATGATGTGATTATCTTTTACAATAACTGCGCCGACCATAGGATTGGGATTGACGTAACCAGCCCCTTTTTGTGCCAGTTTTATTGCTAATTTCATATATTTTGAATCGCTCATCTCACTACCTCCAAAAAAAATATACCTTGAATAGGGGACTACTCAAGGCATACAAAAGAAAACTTATGCGATTAACAAAAATGCTCTGAAATGACAAGTAATCATTTCAGAGCACGCAAAAAGCACAAATATACTTTTATCTTCTTTCATCCAGACTATACTGTCGGCTTTGGAATTTCACCAAATCATGCCTTTCGGCTCGTGGGCTATACCACCGGTAGGGAATTGCACCCTGCCCTGAAGATAGTTATTCAATTACAGATGATTATAGTACTTAATTTTGAATATGTCAACAGATAAATACAGATTATTTTTGATATACTGTATTTGTGATAATCGATTCTCGCTCCTCGGATAAAGAAAATATGATATACTAGATAAACGAAATAAGAGAGAAGGAAAACTATGTACGAATATTTAAAAGGAATCATTACCAAAATCACTGCCAAATACATTGTTCTTGAAACCAATGGTATCGGTTATATCCTGCATGTGGCCAATCCTTATGCCTATTCAGGACAGGTCAATCAAGAAGCTCAAATTTATGTGCATCAAGTCGTGCGTGAGGATGCTCATCTGCTTTATGGATTTCGCTCAGAGGATGAGAAAAAGCTCTTTCTTAGTCTGATTTCGGTCTCTGGAATTGGTCCTGTATCAGCTCTTGCTATTATCGCTGCTGATGACAATGCTGGCTTGGTTCAAGCCATTGAAACCAAGAACATCACCTACTTGACCAAATTCCCTAAAATTGGCAAGAAAACAGCCCAGCAGATGGTGCTGGACTTGGAAGGCAAGGTAGTAGTTGCAGGAGATGACCTTCCTGCCAAGGTCGCAGTGCAAGCAAGTGTTGAAAACCAAGAACTGGAAGAAGCCATGGAAGCCATGTTGGCGCTGGGCTACAAGGCAACCGAGCTCAAGAAAATCAAGAAATTCTTTGAAGGAACGACAGATACAGCTGAGAACTATATCAAGTCGGCCCTTAAAATGTTGGTCAAATAGGAGCAGAGCATGACAAAACGTTGTTCGTGGGTCAAGATGACCAATCCGCTCTACATCGCCTATCATGATGAGGAGTGGGGCCAGCCCCTCCATGATGACCAAGCATTGTTTGAGTTGTTGTGTATGGAAACCTATCAGGCAGGCCTGTCTTGGGAAACGGTGCTCAACAAACGCCAAGCTTTCCGAGAAGCATTTTATGGCTATCAAATTCAAGCGGTGGCAGACATGACCGACACCGAATTGGAAGCCTTGCTGGATAATCCAGCCATCATTCGAAATAGAGCCAAGATTTTTGCTACACGCGCTAACGCCCAAGCCTTTCTACAGTTACAGGCAGAGTACGGCTCTTTTGATGCCTATCTTTGGTCTTTTGTTGAGGGGAAAACGATCGTCAATGATGTTCCCGACTACCGCCAAGCCCCAGCTAAAACCGCTTTGTCTGAAAAATTAGCCAAAGATCTCAAAAAACGAGGTTTCAAGTTCACAGGTCCAGTCGCGGTCTTGTCTTTTCTACAGGCTGCAGGGCTGGTTGATGACCATGAAAATGATTGTGAATGGAAGGGGAATTAAATGATGTCTAACAAAAATAAGGGAATTCTGATTTTTGCGATTCTCTATACAGTCCTCTTTGTGTTTGATGGCGTTAAATTGCTGGCTTTCTTGATGCCATCTGCCATTGCAAATTATCTAGTTTATGTAGTACTAGCTCTATATAGCTCTTTCTTGTTTAAGGATAGATTGATCAAACAATGGAATGAGATTAGAAAGACTAAAAGGAAATTCTTCTTTGGCGTCTTAACAGGATGGCTATTTCTCTTTCTGATGACTTTTGTCTTTGAATTTGTATCAGAGATGTTGAAGCAGTTTTTTGGGCTAGTCGGACAAGGTCTAAACCAGTCGAATATTCAAAGCACTTTTCAAGAGCAACCAATACTGATAGCTGTTTTTGCTTGTGTTATTGGACCTCTGGTAGAAGAATTAATTTTCCGTCAAACTCTATTGAGATATTTGAGAAAAAATCTGCCAACTTGGCTGAGTATCTTTATAGCCGGCCTTGCTTTTGCCTTAACTCATATGCACAGCTTGGATCTATCTGAGTGGGTCGGTGCAGTCGGTTATCTAGGTGCTGGCCTTGCCTTTTCTATTATTTTTGTGAAAGAAAAGGAGAATATCTACTATCCCCTACTTGTTCACATGTTAAGCAACAGCCTCTCCTTAATCATTTTAGCTATCAGTATAGAGAAATGAAATAAGAACAGGACAAATCGATCAGGACAGTCAAATCGATTTCTAACAATGTTTTAGAAGTAGAGGTGTACTATTCTAGTTTCAATTTGCTGTAATATGTGATGAAAATGCCAGTAATGATACCGAGAAAAAAGCTGAGAAACTTTTCCCAGCTTTATTTGTTATAGTCAAAGCGAATGACTTGTTCCTGTGCATCTACATGAGCATGGACCCCAAAGGGTACAATTGCTCTTGGAGTTGCGTGGCCGACATTCAGATTATAGACAATCGGGATATTGCTGTCAATAATATCCAATAGTGCCTCTTTATAGTCATCATGGAAAGTTTCATCCATAGGTTTTCCGACCAAGAGTCCATTGATGACCGCGAATATGCCAGTGTCCTTTAAAGTTAGCAACATCTTTTTGAAGTCTTCTGTCTTAGGCTTTTCTTCGCTTGTTTCGAGCAAGAGGATTTTCCCTTCCCAGTCTGACAAGTCAGGGAAAAGTTTGTATTTTTGGCAGAGCTCCGTGCTATCTGCGTATCGAGAGTTGTCAAAGATATCGTAGAGGGACTCAAGGCAACCACCGAGGATTTTCCCCTCGAACTGGGCACTTCCTTGCAACAAGTCAAAACCTGTATTTGTATGACTGACACGAGGTGTTCCCAGGGCCGTGGGACTAAAATCAGTTCGTTCCTCATACCAAACGTCACTAGGGCGGATTTCTGAAATTCTTCCCGTCTCAATCAATTCTTTAAAGTAGTGAAGGCTATAGGCTAGCATTTCTTTGTCTAATTCACAAATGTCTGCTAAAAAGGATTGACCATAAAAAGTCTTGATTCCTAATTTATGCAACATGAGGTGGTTCATGGTTGTATCCGAGAAGCCAAGAAAAATTTTTTGTTTGATAACCTTTTGGAGTTGGTCATTTTCAAAAAGATAAGGTAGTAAGCGATAGGTATCGTCTCCACCGATGGCACATAGGATCATATCGATGCTATCATCAGAAAAGGCATGAATCAAATCCTCTGCACGCGCTTCAGGATGGTCCTTGATAAAGTCTAATCCTTTTAACGAATGGGGCAAAAAGATAGGATTGAGTCCCAGATCCTTGAGACGTTGGATACCCAAGTCTACTTCGTGTTTGACAAAGTCCTCTCCGATAATGCCACTAGATAAACTAACAATACCAATAGTAGAAATCATATCTGATCCTCCTAGAAATAGATTGAGCCTATTTTATCACAAAATATAAGAGAAAGCTATGTGGGATTTCAGAAGAATACTTTTAATACTCTTCGAAAATCTCTTCAAACCACGTCAGTTTTATTTGCAACCTCAAAGCTGTGCTTTGAGCAACCTGCAGCTAGCTTCCTAGTTTGCTCTTTGATTTTCATTGAGTAT